>NZ_PIJG01000040.1:0-27747 GCF_002809955.1 Geobacillus sp. Manikaran-105 | reverse complement strand
CCTTGTTTGGCACGACGGAAAATGCGGTATACAACCAACTGTTTGCGGCGTTCATCGCGTATGTGTTGCTGCGATGGCTGTATGATCAAACCAAAAAACRGACGAACGTCTCTCTTTCCTTCATTTCGTTYGTTCGCCGTTTTTTCTCTGGGCAGCTTCCTCTCGATTGGAAATCCRGGATGGCCGCTGCTTTGTTTGAGTATGCCCAAATTTATGGAAGGCGTATGTATAATTTTGGATAATCAACACTCGTGATACAGAATAATGAAAATTGGGATTAGGGTACTTTTCGTACAGTTTTGCACAAACATAGTGTGGGAAATTTGGCCTTATAATTGAGAGTGCTTTCTAATAAAATGAAATTAAGCAATTGCTAAATATTTTTAAGACCAATCCGATTTTGCACAATTGTGCAGGGGGTCTGGCGATGTCGCTTGATGAACGCAGTACTGCGATATTACAAGAGTTGGTAAGGCGCGATGGTTATCTATCAGTAAAGGAGTTGATCAAAAAGTTTAATATATCCAGACGAACGGTTTATTACGATATAGAAAAGATTAACTATTGGTTAAAGATCAACCATCTTGATGAAGTGAAATATGTTCGGACTTCAGGCTTTTATATAACAGAACGGACGAAACAAGCTATTCTCGAAAAATTAAAAAATTCAGAGGCATGGAATTACGCATATTCTAAGAAAGAAAGGTTGGCGCGGCTTGCAATCCATTTATTAGTAGAGGAACCACCACATTTCCTGAAAGATTTATCAGAAAAAACAAAAGTGAGTAGAAATACGACCATTAAAGATTTAAAGAAATTGCGTGCACAGTTGAACAGTTTCCAATTAACCCTTTGTTTTACCCGCTACACTGGCTATGTAATAAAGGGAAAGGAAGAAGATAAACGAAGAGCGATCGTATATTACTTATCCCTTGTTATTCCACACCAGCAAAATTGGCAAACGGTTTTAGCTAATTTAAAACGCCTGTTGATCCATGATGAGGATGAGTCAACTACAGTTTTAAGTGAGCTAAGAAATATACTCGATGTCTTAAATGAATGTGAAAAGAATTTAAATATACAGTTTGCAGATGATGTTTTGTACCACTTGGCTCTACGCTTTTGGTTATTTGGAAAGCGAATCGTCCAAGGTAAAAAAATCGACTTTGATCCGGTGGAAAAGGAAGTGATCCAGCAAACGAAAGAATTTGAAGCAGCACAAACAGCAAGAAGCAAGTTGGAATCCATCTTTCAAACTTCTATTCCAGATGATGAAGTTTACTATTTGGCTACTCATTTATTAAGCAGCAAAGTCCAATATTCTGGAAATTCTCTGCAAAGTCATGATGATTATAAGAATCTACAAAATATTGTGCAAAAAATGGTTACAGAATTTCAAGCCTTCACATGTATTACGTTTCCAAACAGGAAAGCAGTTGAAGAAAACTTGCTTTTACATTTAAAGCCTGCCTATTACAGAATTAAATATGGCTTGCAAGTGGAAAATCCGATGATTGAGTTAATTAAGACAAAATATAAAGATCTTTTCTTAATTACAAAAAAGGTGATTCATCATTTTGAAACCGCTATCGGCAAGAAAGTTAGCGATGAGGAGGCAGCGTTAATTGCTATACATTTTGGAGGATGGTTGCGTAAAGAAGGAATTCAGCCAAAGGAACGGAAACGCGCCATTCTCATTTGCGCAAGCGGCATCGGTACTTCAACTATTTTACGAAAACAGTTGGAAGGGTTATTTTCAACCGTTGACTTTGTGGAGACCATTTCTGTAAGAGATTACGAGCAAAGGGACTTTCATGACATTGATTTTGCTGTTTCGACTGTTCCAGTTTCTAAGAAAAAGCACCCTGTATTCGTTGTTAATCCGATTTTAACGGATCAAGAAAAAGAAACGCTATTAAAAAAGGTTCATGTTTTATTTGGAGAAAGCGCATCACAGAATACAAAATATTCCCCAGAAGCGATTTTGGGAATCGTTAAGCAATACGCTGATATAAAAGATGAACAAGCACTAATGACCGCATTAAAGGAATACTTTTATAAGCCTTCTATTCCAAAAAATTGGACGAGAAAACCAGGCTTACTTGATCTGCTTTCACTAGAATATATTCAAATTGCTGCGAAAGTGGAAAGTTGGGAGCATGCGATAGAACTCGCCTCTAAACCGCTTTTACAGACCGGTAAAATAACGCAGCAATATGTTATTGCGATGATCAATCATATTAAAAATTTGGGACCGTACATCATCATCGCGCCGAAAGTAGCACTTCCTCATGGAAGGCCGGACGAAGGGGTGAAAAAGCCAGGAATTAGTTTGTTGGTGTTGAAAGAGCCGGTTTCTTTTTCGGAAAAAAAAGAACATGATGTTCAATTAATCTTTGTTTTGGCATCAGTAGATCCAGAAATTCATCTTCATGCATTATCCATATTGTCGGAGTGCTTTCAGTCATCTGAATTTGTCCAAGAGTTAATTCGATGTTATACGCCTGAAGAAATATGGTCGTATTTAAATAAAAAAGAAAATGAGCAAGGATAACAAAATGCAAAAAGGAGATTAGTATGAAGTTTTTAGAACCAAACCTAGTAGCATTGAATGTAAAAGCTAATACACCTGAAGAAGCTATTAGGAAAGCGGGACAATTGCTTGCTGATCAAAATCATGTCGATCATTCTTATATAGAGGCGATGGTGGAATCGTATAAAAATAATGGACCATATTTTGTTTTAGCGCCGCAAGTAGCTTTGCCGCATGCAAGACCGGAAGATGGAGTGAAAGAAGCGTCAGTATCGCTTGTACAGTTGGCAGAACCGATCGAATTCGGAAATAAGCCAAACGATCCTGTCAAGCTTGTGTTAGCTCTTGGAGCTTCTAATAATGATGAACACTTGGAAATGTTAAAAAAGTTAATGGTATTGTTAGGAAATAAAGAGACAATCGAAAAGATGATCCACGCAAAGACATATGAGGAAATTGAAAATTTTATTAGAGGAGTGGGAGCATGAAGTTATTATGTGTTTGTGGTCTAGGACAGGGAACGAGTTTAATTTTAAGAATGAATGTGGAACAAGTTTTGTCTGAACTAGGAATTGCGGCAGATGTAGAACATACGGATGTATCTACTGCATCAAGCATGGATGTAGATTTTATCGTGACCAACAAGGAATTGGCTGATTCTTTAACTGGTGTAAACGCGAAGATCATTATTGTGAATAACTATTTTGATCGAGTGGAAATTAAAAATGCCTTAGAGGAGAATTTAAAATAATAATCCTCATAATTAGGAGAGGTGGCCAATGGAAATCATTAAGTGGATTGCTGCCAATGTGTTTGGAACGCCGGCTATATTGCTAGGTTTCATTGTATTTATTGGTTTGCTATTACAGAAGAAAAAAACCAATCAAATTATCAGCGGTACATTTAAGGCTGTCATCGGTTTTCTAATTATTGGCGCTGGTGCTGGCGTTATAGTAGATTCTTTAACCGTTTTTGAACCTATGTGGAAAGAAGTATTTAATTTAAAGTCGGAATCGTTAGGTAAGTTTATAGGGCAGGAAGGATTTAACGCGAAATACGGAAGTGCGGTAACTTTAGCCATGACAATAGGGTTTTTAATTAACGTCTTGCTAGCCAGATTGACCAAATTCAAATACATTTATCTGACTGGACATATGATGTTTTGGACAACGACCGTTTTTGCCGGTATTGTTATTCATACAGTTGGAGATGTGTCATTTTGGCAACTTGTTATCTTTCTATCTATTATTATGGGTCTCTATTGGACATTACAGCCAGCGCTTACACAACCATTTATGCGGAAAATTACGGGCAACGATAATATTGCTTTAGGGCATACATCTGCATCTGTTGCGTTGATTGGGGCACTGGTCGGTAAAGTGATTGGTAATAAAGAGAATGATTCAGAAAAGATCAAACTTCCAAAAGGGTTGGAGTTTTTAAGGGATTCTAATGTCATTACTGCACTAACGATGGGAACGTTATTTTTAGTAGGTGCAATCATTGTTTCTCTAAAAGGAACTCCAGGAGCGGAGGAATTAATAAAGAAAGCAGGAAGTCAAAACTTTATTATCTATTCGATCGTTCAATCCTTTACGTTTGCCGCGGGAATTGCTGTTGTACTAATGGGAGTTCGGATGTTTATTGGCGAAATTGTTCCGGCTTTTAACGGTATTGCGACCAAGCTTGTGCCAGGAGCTAAGCCGGCTCTCGATTGTCCGATTGTTTTCCCTTATGCTCCAAACGCGGTAATATTAGGATTTTTAGGTGCGTTCGCAGGAGCATTAATTTGGCTTGTTATTATCGGAAATACTGTTGGTTACGTATTTGTACCAACGATGATCGTTCTATTCTTCCATGCCGCGACAGCGGGAGTTTTTGGCAATGCGACTGGTGGTGTAAGAGGCGCCTTGTTGGGCGGATTTATGACCGCAACAGTGGTGGCATGGGGGCAGTACATCATGGTGAAATTTTTAATATCGAGTACAATCCCTGACACCGCTATGTGGGCAGCTGACTCAGATATGTTCATTCTTGGGCCTATTATTAAAATACTTGCCCAATTATTCTTCTAGATTTTGCCAAAGAAAGTGGGCTGGGCAACAAACCGTTCAACGTGACGGAATCTATATAGACTCTCATGACGAAAAAATTCGTCACGAGCGGAAGGATGAAAACAACCTTCTGTCAAATGGTCTCCTTGCAGCTGGGGTCATGAGGTCGTTGCATTAAATGGTAGGGAAAAGTCCGATATATAGGCGGACCCCAGCAGTCTGGTGCACGACGGAATGTCGCTCCCTTGAGGGAAGCACACAGGATAGAATGCTTGAACAAAGGCTGCTGCACCAGCTGTGTTTGAGGACGAAGCAGGGAGGGAGACGGATGCGCGTCTTGTATGAACGCTGTTGTGGATTGGATGTGCATAAGCAATCGATCACGGCTTGCGCCCTTACCCCTGAAGGAAAAGAGATTCGCACGTTTAGTACGATGACTGACGATCTCGATTTTCGACTATCGAAGGCAAGTCTTTGGCTTGCCTTCGTCACGCCTTGGCGTGGCGGAAGACCGAACGACCCGACCACCCGGAAGCAGCGTTGTTCGGTCGCCCGACAGTCGGATCCAATAGCTCTATAAAAGTTACAAATGTGAAAGCTTCAAATTGCATCTATAATAGTTTTATCCGCCGTAATAGGGTTTTGTGCTGGAGGTGTTGAAAAATGAGTTTTATTCGCACATTGCATGGAGATATTGATCCTGAACAGTTAGGATTTACTTATTCCCATGAGCACATTGTTTGCCGCCCGCCATATTGGAAAGAAAAAGGAGAAGACGATTTATTGCTGGATGATAAGGAAAAATCATTGAAAGACGTTCTAGACTTTGTTAAACATGGCGGCAATGCGATTGTGGATGCTACTGCAGTAGATTATGGAAGAGATGTAGAAGCTGTTGCAGATATTGCAAGAAAAGCAAAAATCCATATCATTGGGACAGCCGGTTTTAATAAAAGCTTTTTATGGGGGGCTAAACTGGAAGAAAAAATACAAAAAATAGTTGGTCCTTATACTACCTACTATGAGTGGATTGAAACAGCAACTGTAAATGAACTGGCGGAATTTGTCATCCAAGAAGTAGAGGCAGGGCTTGAAGGAACATCTTATAAAGGTGGACAAATAAAATTCGGAACAGGTTACAACCGAATTACTTCTTTAGAAGAAAAAACAATACGTGCCGTCGCCAGAGCACATCATGAAACAAAAGCACCGATTCATTCCCATACGGAAGCAGGTACGATGGCCCTTGAACAAATTGAAATTTTGCGAAGTGAAGGAGTTGATTTGTCTAATGTAAGCTTCGGTCATATGGATCGAAATCCTGATCCTTATTACCATGAACAAATAGCTAAAACTGGTGCTTACCTTTGTTTTGATGGCATTGGAAAGATAAAGTATGCTCCTGAAAGTACAAGAATCCATTGTATTTTGGAACTTGTCCGCAAAGGATACGAAAAACAAATACTAGTGAGTGGAGATACGGCGAGAAAATCATATTACAAACATTATGATTACGGACTTGGTTTAGAGTATATCATTTCTAAATGGGTTCCACGATTTATCGATGAAGCAAATCGTGCAGGTTTTGATGGTGAAAAACTAATTTATCTATTTTTTGTAGAAAACCCTTCTCGTTGCCTTACATTTAAAAAGTAGGTGAAATTGATGAACTTCGCTTTAGAAAATTCATTCGAGATAAGCAACAAAATTACGAAATCAAGCATCGCCATCATGCCTATAGGCGCAGTAGAAGCCCATGGTCCACACCTTCCGTTATGTACCGATACCATTTTGGCAGAACGTCTTGCCTGTCGGTTGGCAGAAAAGGTTGAAGGTTTTGTTCTCCCTGTCATTCCATATGGACAGGTATGGAGTTTACGCAATTTTCCCGGTAGTATATCTATTTCCAATGAGACGTTGATCCGTTTATTAGTGGAAATTGGAACGAGTTTATATAAACAAGGATTTCGGATTTGGGCAATGGTCAACGGTCATCTTGGCAATCAAACAGCGTTAAAAGAAGCAGCAAGAATATTATATGATCAATTTCCAAATTTTAAAACCTTTTATTTTTTCTATCCCGGTATGAACAAAGTCGTTAATGAAATACGGGAAACGGAGGCGATTCATTCCCTCTATTTCCATGCTTGCGAAATTGAAACATCGATTATGCTTTATTTAGCTGAAGAATATGTGGACATGAGTAAAGCCATTTGTGATATTCCGAATATAGATGAGGAAGCGGACGTGAGTCCAACGCCATGGAAGTCATTTACTCAAACAGCGGTGTTAGGGGATGCAACAAAAGCAACAAAAGAAAAAGGAAAAATAATTGTGGAAACAGCTTTGGACAAAATGGCATATATGTTAAGGAGAGCACAAAATGAAGCTATTTAATATAAAGCGGTTTCAAGATCAGTTGCTGCTCAACGTTTTAGCGAAGGATGGAAAAAACGCCGCCGATCTTTTGGAGGCATCGGATGGCTTTTGTGTGCCAGGAATTGCAGCGGCGGATTTTGCCACCATTGAGGAAGCCGTTGGGACGGTTGAAAGTATTAAACAATCATCGCCAGTGGTCAGTATCGGTCTTGGTGGTGGCGGAAAGTTTGATGAGTGGAAACGAGTTGTTGATATAGCCGTTAGGAGCAATCCGGAACATATCAATCAGCCATTGGAAAGAGCCCTTTTTGCCAAGGGATTTGTAGCAGCAAATCAATGTTTTCCTATTGTTGCTGCTCTTATCTCTCCATCTGGGGAGGTCGGTTTTGCAAAAATGCTAACAGGAAAAAAGATAAAAGTAGAGCCATTATTAGAATTGGCTGCTGCCTGCGGGGTTGAATCCATAAAAGTCATGCCAATGAAAGGGCTCGATCATCTAGAAGAACTTCTTTTCATTGCCAAAGAAGCAGCCAAAAGAGGAATAAGAGCTATTGAGCCGGCGGGCGGTATTAAAGTTCACCATCTGCCTGTTTTATACAAAGAGATAAGAAAAATAAATATTGAATTATTTATGCCGCACGTATTTGGAGACGTATTACAAGGTAAGGGAGAATCGAATCCAAGCAGAGTCAAAGAAATTTTTCGACAACTAAAAGGAGTGATCGGCTCGTGATCGAACATTATTTTCAAAAGGTCAACGAACGTTTGGAACTCGTTTTAAAACATGAAAAGGACAATCTCAAAAAAGCTGCTTATATAGTAAGTGAAGCCATTCAGAAAGGTGGAATTATTCAACTGTTCGGATGTGGTCACTCCCACATTTTAACGGAAGAAGTGTTTTATCGTGCTGGAGGGCTTGTACCAATTAAACCAATATTTTTTGAGCCCCTTATGCTTCATGAAGGGGCGGTCCGTTCGTCAATGTTGGAGAGAATGAATGATTTCGCACAAAATTTTATAGATCATGAGGATATCCGTCCTGAAGATGTGTTTTTTGTTTTGTCCACATCGGGGCGCAATCCAGTTCCGATTGACGTTGCGCTGACGGCTAAAGAGAAGGGAACTTATACAATCGCCATTACATCTTTGGAATATTCAAAAAGCCAGCCCTCACGGCATAAAAGTGGTAAATTGTTATACGAGGTAGTGGATCTTGTTATTAATAATTATTCGGTGAAAGGTGACGCAATTTTATCCCACGAAAGTATTTCCGTTCCGTTTTCTCCTACCTCTACTGTTGTAGGAAGCGTGATTTTAAATGCTATTTTTGCTGAAGCTATTGTCTTAATGGCGGAAAATGGTTTGGAACCACCGATCTTTTTAAGTGGCAATATGGAAGGGGCGGATGAACATAACAACAGATTAATTGCAAGATACAAAGAAAGAATTCCTATTTTAGTAGGAACAAGTTAACAGTATCGTTGTAACCCCATATTTATTATGCAGAGATGCAGAGGGAGAGTATGGGAGAGCAACGTATCATTTTGAGCGTGTGCTTTCGAATGGGGCAGACGGGAGATTAAATGACACGCAGCGCATGCTTAAGTCATATGCTTCTTGCCAACTGCGGCCTTTTGTTGGCCTTACGGTCGCTGAAGAAAATGGAAGAAATGGAAGACGGCCTGTACGATGAGGAGCTTGTCGAGCGTTTACCGCGGTGAAATTTTGCTTCAGCGGGCGGAAACGTTTGTGCGGGCGCTGTATCACATCGTGACGCCAGAAGGCAGTGAAATCGTCAGCGAGGAGCGGTATTTCGCCGAGCAGGACGACTGCCATCCAGATGAAGTACGGCTGTTGATTGAAAATCATTACGACGGATTGGTTGTATGCTATGGATGCAAGTGCGTGATTTTGAGTTATGCCACGTTTTACTTGTTGCTGTACAGCGAGCGGCTGCTGGCAAGGGGACATCCGTGAAACGCTGTTTTTCTCCTTTTTGGAACGGGAGATGGCGGAAGAGGCCATTCGCAAAATGATCGAGCGCCTTCGCACTCGTCTCCCGTTTTGGGATGACATGATTGAGACGACGCGAATCGGCAGCAAGGCGGCGCGCCGCCGACGAACGGGCGTTTCGCATCACATTTTTTTGCCGTGCGGGCGACGTGTTTCCTTGGGAACAATGCGGTTTTTTTATAAAGATAAACTATGTTCTAAATAATCAATTAGTTAATACATCCTTGAACAACAAAGAAGGAGGGACACTCGCCCTCCTCTATGCCTCGATCGGAATCCATTCCCACCGCTTGACATCAAACAGCCCTTGGTCGGTCAGCTTGAGCTCTGGGATGACCGGCAAGGCGAGGAAGGACAATGTGATGAATGGGTTGAACGAGCCATTGGCGCCGATGGCTTTAAGGGCTTTGTCAATCTGCTTCAATCCGCTTAGCACCTCGGTATAGTCTTTTCTTGTCATTAGACCGCCGATCTCAAGCGGCAGGCTGGCGAGCACCGTTCCGTCTTTGACGACCGCAAGCCCGCCGTGCTGCTGGCGGAGCTGTTCGATGGCGGCGGCGAGGTCGCGATCGTTTGTTCCGGCGGCGATGATATGGTGTGAGTCGTGCGCGATCGAAGAAGCGATGGCGCCTGCCTTGAATCCGAAGCCGCGGACGATGCCAAGGCCGATGCCGAGGCCGCGATGGCGTTCGACGACAACAAGCTTCAGCAAATCCCGCTCGATCGACGGGCAGAAAGCCCCTTCCTGGACATCAACGTCCGTGATGAGGTGGTTCGTATGCAAATGGTTCGGGATGATCTCGATGACATGGGCTTTCGTTCCTCTTTTCATCGGGATGCGAAGATCGGTTTCGTCCACTGCTTGGCAACGGATGGAGTGAAGCAATGGCTGTTCAAGGCTTTCTGCCGATCGTTCGGCTGGAAACACCGCCTGTCCATGTTGGGCCACCAGTCTTCCCGCTTTGAAGACGTGGGTGATGTTCAATGTTTCCAAATCGTCAACGAACAAAAAGTCGGCGTCATATCCTGGAGCGACAGCGCCTTTTGTCGGCAAACGGTAGCACTCTGCGGCGTTCAGCGTGGCCATTTGGATGGCCAGAAGCGGGTCGAGGCCGGCCTGAATGGCGAGCCGCACGTTATGATCGACGCTGCCTTCAAACCATAAGTCATCAAGATGTTTGTCATCCGTGCAAAAGAGAAAGCGGCGCGCGTTGTGCTCATGGATGGCGGGGAGAAGTTTTTTGAGGTCTTTGGCGACTGAGCCTTGGCGAATGAGCACGTACATGCCGCGGCGAACGCGTTCCAGCGCTTCGTCGGGAGTGACGCATTCATGGTCCGTATGGATGCGGGCGCTTCGGTAGACGTTGACGGCATCAGCGTCAAGCCCCGCCAAATGGCCGTCGATCAGGCGGTTGGCGTTGGCAGCGAGCGCCAGTTTGTCAAGCATCGATGGATGTTGTTCCCGTAATGATGGATAGTCCATCACTTCCGCCAATCCGAGCACTCGCTCATCGTTGAAAAACGGTGCCAGTTCCGCGGCGGATAAGACGGCTCCGGCACGTTCAAACGAGGCGGCTGGCACGCACGACGGCAGCATCATATACACATCGAGTGGCGTCCGTTTTGCCTCATCAAGCATAAACTGGATGCCGCACACACCGGCGACATTGGCGATTTCATGCGGATCGGCGATGACGGTCGTCACGCCGTGCGGAAGAACGACGCGGGCGAATTCGCTCGGAGGAACCATGGATGATTCGATATGCACGTGTCCGTCGATTAGTCCCGGACAAATGTAGCGGCCCTCGGCGTCAATCGTTTTCTCTCCTTCATAGCGCCCGATGCCGACGATCATTCCTTCCGCAATGGCGAGGTCTCCTTCGATGATTTCGCGCGTGAACACGTTGACGATTTTCCCATTTTGGATGACGAGATCGGCTTTTGTTTGTTTGGCGGCGGCGGCGATTTGGTTGTGTAATGTCGAATACATGCAGTGATTCTCCTCTCTTCATGATGTGAATCGCGATGCCAGTGGAAATTGGCTTTATTGTAATGGGCTTGATGGAAGATGTCAATCGCTTTGGCGCTGATTTTGACATACCCTCTTTATAACGTAACAGTGTTATGTTGCATTTATGATTGTGAGGGGGGATGCCACGATGGAACCAGAACTCATCTCAAAAAAAGAGCTGCTCGAGCTGACTGGCATTTCGTACGGCCAGCTGTACCGCTGGAAGCGGAAAAAGCTCATTCCGGAAGAATGGTTTATTCGAAAATCGACATTCACCGGGCAAGAGACGTTTTTTCCGAAAGAGAAAATCTTGGCCCGCATTGAGAAAATCAAAGAGCTGAAAGATGAGCTGTCGCTCGATGAACTGGCGGGTGTGTTTGCGCCGAGTCCGGCGGCGGTTGTTTTGACGAAAGAGGAAATTGTGAAACGTCACATTGTTTCGGATTTGGTGCTGCAATGGTTGGATGATGAATGGGGAGGCCGCCAAGACGTGTCCTTTGCCGAGCTCCTGTCCCTTTACATCGTTGACCGGCTTCTTCGTTCGGGAGAGGTCAGCATAGAAGAAGGAAAAAACATATGGATGATGTTTAAGAGCCATTATCCAAAATTGCAAGGGAAGTTATGCGAGCTTGTCGTTTTGCGCAAAATGGGGGTCACGGTTTCCTTTCTTGTGGAAGGGACAGCAGCTTTGCATGTGGAAGAAGGGGCGAAGCTCATTGCGCGGCTGCACGTGCCAACGTATATTGAAGAGTTGAAACTGGCCATTTCGGAGGGATAAAAGGATGGAGCGTCGAGATTTGGTCATTGCCGGGACGGGTCATGCGTCCGGCGGGCTGTACAATTTGGTGAAATTGTCGGGAAATGGGAAGCTGTACGGTGACATCGGCTGCCTCGAGCTGCAGGTGCAAGGAAACGCGGCCGTGGAAGGGAGCGTGAAAGCCAACACGGTTCATATTGCCGGGAAAGGAAATATGGCAGGCGGGGTGGGGTGTGAGTGGATGAAAGTGAGCGGGAGCATAAGAATTGAAGAAAATGTGCAATGCCAAGAGGCGACCGTTCGCGGCCGCGGGGAGGCGAAAGGTTCATGGGCGGCGGAGGTGGTTCGCGTCCATGGTGAGCTCAATATCGGTGGCGATTGCTCGGCTGAGCGGATGGAGGTGGAAGGGCATTTTGCGGTCGGCGGGCTGCTGAACGCGGACTATCTCGAAGTGAAGCTGTTGGGCCCGAGCCGCGTAAAGGAGATCGGCGGAGAGACGATCGTCGTCAAGCGGCAAGGAAGTTCGCTGTTCAAAAAATGGTTTTTTCCAGCGGAGTTGACCGCCGATGTCATTGAAGGGGATTCCGTCCATCTCGAACATACGAGCGCGAAAATGGTGCGCGGCAATCGCGTCGTGATCGGGCCAGGGTGCGAGATCGAGCGAGTCGAATACCGAGAAAAATTGGAACGCGATGAAGAGGCGAAAATCGGCACGATCGAGAAAGGGTGAAAACGATGGCGGAACGAAACTTGACGGTTCATGGATCGGCGCTTTCTGGAGGCGGTGTGTTCCATCACGTCACGATTCGCGGCGATGCGACGATTCGGGGCGACATCGAGTGCGACCGCTTGAAAGTGTTTGGCGCAGCCGACATGAAAGGAGCAGTTGCGGCCCGCACGTTTCGCCTATTTGGCCAAGCGAACGTGGACGGTCCCGTACAGGCGGAGAAAATGGGGGTGTTCGGGGAAGTGGACATCCGGGGACACGCCCGCCTTGGGCATCTTCAGCTGCGCGGGATGGCGCAAGTCGAGGGGGGCATCGAAGCCGATGTCATCCGCGGTTACGGCGAGCTGTCGGTGTCGGGAAGCTCCGAGGCGGAGAGTGTTGCGTTGACCGGAGTTGTGCACATTGGACAGACGTTGAATGCGGAGCAGGTGGAACTGTCGCTCTGTTTTGCCGACAGCTCGGTCAAGGAAATCAGGGGGCGGACGATTTCCATCACCCGCAGCAAAAAATGGAGCGCGATTCATTGGTTGAGCCGTTTTTCTTCTTCGCCCGCCGTATTGGCAGCGGATGTGATTGAAGGAGATGAGATTTATGTGGAGTATACACGAGCCGCGGTCGTCAGGGGGGATCGGGTGACAATCGGTCCGGGCTGCGACATTGGGCTTGTTGAATATCATACAGCCTTTGCCCAAGACAAGAAGGCTGCGGTGAACGAAAAAAGACAGAGATAGAGGGAAATGGAACGGATGGAGAGGAAGGAAACGAAGACGGGATTGGTCGTGATCGCGCTGTTGCTCGGCATTTTTGTCGCTTCCATGGACAATACGATTGTGGCGACCGCCATGGCGACGATCGTCGCGGATCTCGGGGGGCTCAAGCAGTTTGTTTGGGTGACGTCAGCGTATATGGTGGCCGAGATGGCCGGGATGCCGATTTTTGGGAAACTGTCCGATATGACGGGAGGAAGCGATTTTTCTTATTTGGCATCATAGTGTTTTTGCTTGGTTCGATTTTGTGCGGCATGGCGCAAACGATCGTCCAGCTCAGCATCTTCCGTGCCATTCAAGGCATCGGCGGCGAGGCGCTGGTGCCGATTGCGTTTACGATTATGCTACCGCAACGTGATGTTCGGGTTTATGCTCTTGTTTGCGGCCGGGATCGGGCTGTTTGGCACGATTGATGAACAGACCACGCGTCTTGTCGTGACGTTGTACATGATCATTGTCGGATTAGGGATGGGCGCTTCGTTTTCCGTCCTCGGCATGGCGGCGATCCATCATTTTTCCGAAGCGGAGCGGGGCGCGGCCAGCTCGACGAATTCATTTGTCCGGTCGCTCGGCATGACCGTCGGCATTACGGTGTTTGGCATCATTCAGCGCAACTTGTTTACGGATCAATTGGCTGAGCAGTTTCACGGCATGGCGCAAGGCGCGTTTGGAAGCAGTGTTCACGACCCGCGGGCGATGTTGTCGCCAGAAGCGCGGGCGCACATCCCGGCACCGGTGCTCGATCGGTTGACGGAAGCACTGGCTTCTTCGATCGCCGATACGTTTTTATGGGCGCTCATTCCCGCGGCGCTCACGATCGTTTGCGTGCTTTTGATGTCCAATGATCGGCTCGCCTCGTGGACGGGTGCGCGGGAACGAGCAAGTGAGAAATAAAAGGGGCATGATTGGAAGAAAAATAGAGTCTATGCAGCGGACGGTGCTCATCATGCGGTTAGGGTGCGCCGTCCGCTTGTGGTTTATGCCGGGCTTTTGGCGAGATGTTGCAATTTCACTTCTTCCCGATGGAATTGCTTAAACAGCGTTATTACATCTGCTGTACGTTGAAAGTGATAACGAATCGGGCGCCTCGCCAATAGCGGCAAGGTGTTTTTTGTGTGCAGATTGACAATAGAATAAACTGAGGGCTAATATACCTGTGTGGGTAGTCAGATCGCATTGGTTTCGATCATTCTAAGCATGAAAATCCGCTATTGGTTGTCAGTGTTGTTGCATCAGTGGATGTGATCTAAAAAATAGTGGAACCGATGAGTGATGATTGGATCATCGATCATAAAAGAGACGATCCGGCAAGTTCGTGAAAAGGGGGAAAAGGTGGATGAAGGAAGAAAGACCAAAACCGACAGAGGACTCCAAATATATTCAGCAGCACTTAGCCAATGAACGGACGTTTCTCGCCTGGATTCGCACCTCGATTGCCATTATTGGAATTGCTTTTTTAATGATCAATTTGCATGAAAAATCAACGAGCAACGCATTGTCCACGGCCATTGTCCAATTGATCGGAGCATTGGCGGTGGTCATTTCCATCTGCACGATTGTGTTTTCCACCATTAGTTATGTCATGAAGACCAAACAAATTAATGAACAAACGTTCCGGCCGTCGCGCCCGCTTATTTGGCTTTTGGCTTCTCTGTTGCTGCTGATCACCGGATTGTTTGGATATTATTTTTTTACCTTGCTTTAATAGCGGCTTTTTGGCCGCTTTTTATTATCCTGAACCGAGAAGACACCCGCTTCCACGTGTGAGCATTGGTGTGCGTGGAGGACTTGCGCGTTAGGAACATGCAAAAGAATCGCAAACTAGCCATGTCAAGACAAGGTGCGGTTGCGGTCGATAAGCATATATATATTTATCATGATGCCAGCGCCGAAGCTTTATTGATTCAACGGGGGGATGGTCATGTTTATCCACATTGTTCAACCTGGAGATACGCTTTTTTCAATCAGCAGGCGATACGATTATCCGCTGGAAAGTCTGCGCCTTGTCAATGGCTTAGTTGAAACGAATATTGTTCCTGGTCAAGCTTTGCTTGTTCCTAGCTATACGTATACAGTGCAGCCAGGAGACACGCTAAGCGCCATTGCACAGAAAGCATTTGTGACGGTCGAACAGTTGCGGGCAGCCAATCCGGCGGTGGATCCGTACAGGATGTATCCGGGAATGAAAATTTATATTCCTGATATTTCCTGGTATCAAGCTATAACGTTAGCCTATTACATTCTCCGCGAACCGAACTTAGATCGGACGTTCGTGCGAGATTTTGCCCCGTATTCATCGTACATTGCCCTGTTCGAATATCACTTTGCCCCTAATGGCGACATTGTCACTACGCGGGATGACGCCGCAGCGATTGAAACAGCATGGCAAAACCGCGTCACACCCATTGCGGTCGTGACGAACCTAACATCAGAAGGATTTAGTGCGAGACTGGCAAGCCAAGTGCTGAACAATCCGGAAGCAAGGGCGAACTTGGTTGAGAACATCTTTTATTTAGTATCACGGAAAGGCTATGGTGGCGTCAATATTGACTTCGAGCAGGTTCGCGGAGAGGATCGTGATTTGTTTACGGGTTTTTTGCGCCAGTTGCGCGATCGGTTAAAACCGGCTGGGTATGTTTTGACGATCGCCGTTCCAGCGAAAACGAGCGAGGAGATCCCTTGGCTCAGGGGCTACGATTACGGCGGCATTGGTGCTGTCGTCGACTATATGTTTATTATGGCGTACGATTGGCACCATTTAACAAGTGAACCTGGTCCAGTCGCTCCTATTAGTGAGGTGAGATCGACGCTTCAGTTTGCCGTCGAGCGCGTCCCCCGAAAAAAAATCTTGCTCGGACTCCCTTTATATGGATACGATTGGATCATTCCGTACCAGCCTGGGACATTGGCGGAGGCCCTCTCCAACCAAGAGGCGGTTTTAACCGCCATGCGTTACCAATCGCCGATTCAATATTCGTTTCAATATGAATCCCCTTTTTTCGATATACGGATGAACTTGGAAACATTCATGAGGTATGGTTTGAAGATGTCAGAAGCATAGGACAGAAAATGAAATTGGCCCGCCAATTTCAGATTGCGGGCATCGGTGCATGGGAGTTGGGGCTGCGATTTGCGCCAGGCCCATGGTTGGTGCGAAAGTTTTTTACTGTTCGGAAAGTATAAGAAACACCCATTTCCGTTGGTTGTCTAGTCAGCGGGGAAATCGGGAAAATGGATGCTTCTCGCTTCGTTTGAAGTGGGAAGCGTTTTTTGGAAGCTGGCTGAAAAGTCGTTGCATTGGATTTTGCGTTTTTTTGTTGACAAAAAAACAATGATGCGATAGTATGATTATTGCAATACATATACACGTATATGTATAATACAGCGTGTATATGTGTATAAAATATTATGAGGGTATCGAAATAGAATAGCGACATACGTGAAGGAGGTTGTTGTCATGAAAGTGGCGATTATTGCAGCAAACGGCGGGTTGTTTGATGCGTACAAGGTGTTCAACATCGCGACGGCCGCTGCGGCGGCAGACGCGGAGGTCGGGGTGTTCTTTACGTTTGAGGGGTTGAATCTCATCCATAAAGAAGCGCACAAACAATTGCCGATTCCGGAAGGGAAGGAACATTTTCAACAAGGGTTCCAAAAAGCGAACGTTCCATCGATTGCCGAATTGCTTCAAATGGCGCAAGAGATGGGGGTAAAGCTGATCGCTTGCCAAATGACGATGGATGTCATGGGGCTTGACAAAGACCAATTCGTCGATGGCATTGAAGTAGCGGGGGCGGCGACGTTCCTGCAGTTTGCGAAAGACGCTGATATTACATTGGCTTTCTAAGAAGGAGAGAGGGGGAAAGAGAAGATGGCACAAGTCACTGTCTATACTACAACGACATGCCCGTATTGTGTCATGGCGAAAAACTTTTTGCGCGCCCAAGGGATTCCGTTTAAGGAAGTGAATGTCGAGCTCGATCCGGAAGCGGCGCGGAGGCTGGTGGAAACGACGGGACAAATGGGCGTGCCGCAGATCGAGATTAACGGCCGCTGGGTGCTCGGGTATGATCCGGATGCCATTATGGCATTGTGGAATCAGGCGAATCATCGTTGAGAATAACGGACCATTGACAAAACCATAAGATCAGGAGGGGATATCGTTGGCAAAAACGATTTCGGTCAAAGAGATCGCCAATAAGATCATTCGCGGTGAGGAGCTGTTCATTGTCGATGCTCGCAACCCCGAAGATTTTGCTGACTGGCGGATTGAAGGGAGACATGTCGAGGTCGTCAATATTCCGTATTTTGAAGTGTTGGATGGCATTGAACCATATTTGGACCGTTTGCCAAAAGAGAAAAGCAAAACGATTTATGCCGTTTGCGCGAAGGGCGGTTCGTCAGAGTTTGTGGCCGAACAGTTGGAAGCAGCGGGCTATACGGACGTTTATTCGATCGAAGGCGGGATGAAGGCATGGAGCGAGCATTTGGAACCCGTAAAAATCGGTGAGCTGAAAAGCGGAGGGACGATTTACCAATTCGTCCGCCTTGGCAAAGGGTGTCTCTCGTATCTTGTCGAATCGAACGGTGAGGGGGCGTTGATCGATACGAACCGCATGACTGACGCTTACGTCCGTTTTGCGAACGAACACGGCATTACAATCAAGCATGTGCTCGATACGCACTTGCATGCCGACCATATTTCTGGCGGGCGTAAGTTGGCGGAAGAAC
The DNA here is from genome assembly GCF_002809955.1 of Geobacillus sp. Manikaran-105. Taxonomy (NCBI): domain Bacteria; kingdom Bacillati; phylum Bacillota; class Bacilli; order Caryophanales; family Anoxybacillaceae; genus Geobacillus; species Geobacillus sp. Manikaran-105. The sequence goes on along the minus strand of NZ_PIJG01000040.1, from coordinate 9,775 downwards.
TGGGTGCGACGTATTACTTGCCGCCGAAAGACGCAGAAGAGGTGACGTTTACCTACACACCGATTCAAGATGGCGACCGCATCCACGTTGGCCATGTCGTGATTGAAGCGTTGTATTCACCGGGACATACGATCGGCAGTACATCGTTTATTGTGGACGATCAATATTTGTTAACCGGTGATATTTTATTCATCGACTCGATCGGGCGCCCGGATCTTGCTGGGAAAGCGCAAGACTGGGTCGATGATCTGCGGGAGACGCTTTACCGACGTTACAAACAGCTTGCAGATGATTTGATTGTATTGCCGGCGCACTATATGGGGCCGAATGAAATGAATAAGGATGGCAGTGTGGCGGAACGGTTGGGGGTTCTTTATGAAAAGAATCATGGTTTAAATATTTCCAGCGATGAAGAATTCCGCCGAACGGTCACGGAGAACTTGCCGCCGCAACCGAATGCTTACAAGGAAATTCGGCAAACCAACATGGGGAAATTGCATCCTACGGAAGAGGAACAACGGGAGATGGAAATCGGTCCAAACCGTTGCGCCGTTCGGTAGGGAAAAGCCGGCGTTTTCCAATGCCGGCTTTTTTCCTCTCTTTGCGAGTATAATGAAATGGAAGTGAGGAATAGGAGGGAAAAGGATGACAGGGCATCGTTTTCATTACGAACATGCTGAACGATTATTGGATCCGAAGCGCAAGGAATGGATCGACCCGCAACGGGTCATTTCGATGTTGTCCGTGAAACCGGATGACACGGTCGTCGATCTTGGCGCCGGGAATGGTTATTTCACGATTCCTCTCGCGCAGGCGACAAACGGAAAAGTGTATGCGGTCGATGTGCAGCCAGAAATGATTGAATTGCTAAAACAGCGAGCCGCGAAACTAGCGGTCACCAACATCGAATATCGGGTGGCGGATGTCGCTTCGACCGCCTTGCCTTCGCATTCGGTGGACAAAGGGATCATGGCATTTGTCTTTCATGAGGTGGAACAAAAAGAAGCCGCCCTTGACGAAATTCGCCGCGTGATGAAGCCAAACGGGCAGTTTCTGTTGATCGAATGGGAGACGATGGAAAGCGAAATGGGGCCGCCGCTCCATGAGCGGATTCCGTCGGAGGAACTGTTTTCCTATGTGAAACAAAAGGCGGGCAACGTGGAACTTGTCCGTTTTCACCCGGCTGTCTATGGTCTTTTGATTCGCTGGGAATAACGAACGGGTGGGGAAAATCTTTCTTGTTGCTATCATACCATATAGGGTATATAATGATCGTGCATAAGGTGAATAGAGGGGGTGAATCGTTGATCGTCATCAGTTTGTTATTCTTTCTCATTCTTTTGGGCGCAGCGTTGTATCGACGCTACTATCCTGTAAAACATATCCCATGCCTTCCGGTAGAAGAGGTACCGGACGGCTTGCTTCTTCTTGACTTGCGCGATTATAATGAAAGCAACGGCTCCATATTTGGCCAAGCGTTGCATATTCCGGTGGCGTATTTGAAACGGCATGTTCGGCATATCCCGCGAAAGCCGCTTCATATCATTGCCCAGGATGCCATCGAAAAAAACGTCGGCATCCGGCTGTTGCGCTGTTATGGCTATGAGGTGAAAAGCTATTCGGTCACGGCTTGTGATTGTCAAGAAAGGGGGCGAACGAGCCGATGGAATATAACAAAGAGATCAAAAACCGCTTAAAACGGATTGAAGGACAAATTAAAGGCGTCCTTGGCATGATGGAACAAGGCAAAGACTGCAAGAGCGTCGTTTCCCAGCTGTCGGCGGCGCGCAATGCCATTGACCGCGCCATTGCGGTGATCGTCAGTACCAATTTGGAACATTGCCTGCGGGAAAACATGGAAAAAGGAGAAAGCACAGACCATCTTGTCAAAGAAGCCATCGAACTGTTGGTTAAAAGCCGTTAATGCGTTGCTCAACAAAAAGGTGTTGACAACGTTCTTTTTCTCATGGTAATATACCCATAGGGGTAATGGTAATAAAAATCTGTTGTGAAGGAGGTCATCATCATGAACGTAGCGAAAGTATTGGATGCGAAAGGATTGGCTTGCCCGATGCCGGTGGTGAGAGCGAAAAAAGCGATGGACGAATTGCAATCAGGTCAAGTGCTCGAGGTGCACACAACCGATAAAGGGGCGAAAAACGATTTGCCGGCATGGGCGAAAGCGAGCGGCCATACGGTGCTTGATATGAAAGAAGACAATGGTGTGTTGATGTTCTGGATTCAAAAAGGATAATGTGTGCACATTTTTATACCCATACAGGTATGAAGGGAAGGAGGCAGCCAGATGACACAGCCGAAGAAAAAGACGACGATCATTTTGTTCAGCGGCGACTATGACAAGGCGATGGCGGCTTACATCATCGCCAACGGCGCCGCTGCCTACGACCATGACGTGACGATCTTTCATACGTTCTGGGGGCTGAACGCCTTGCGGAAAGAGGCGTCGGTTCCAGTGCAAAAAGGGTTTCTTGAAAAGATGTTCGCGAAGATGATGCCGCGCGGCGCGGACCGCATGGGGCTGTCGCGCATGAATTTTGCCGGCATCGGCCCGAAGTTGATCAAAAAGGTTATCAAAAAACATAACGCCATGCCGCTTCCGCAGTTGATCGAGATGGCGAAAGAGCAAGGCGTGAAACTCGTCGCTTGCCAAATGACAGTCGATTTGCTTGGGCTGAAGCCGGAGGAATTGATCGATGGCGTTGAGTTTGCTGGCGTCGCCGCGTATTTGGCTGATGCGTCGGAAGGAAATGTGAACTTATTCATTTAATCAAATGAGGGAATCCTATGTCGCAAATGATCCTCAACATCATCCTGTTTGTTTTGCTTGTCTGGTTTCTCACCAGCCGCTTCATCCCGCCGAAAGGGGTGCGGATGATCACAACAGCGGAATTGAAACGCCGGTTGAAAGAACCTGGGGTGCAATATATTGATGTGCGCACCCCTTTGGAGTTTCAGTCTTACCATCTGCCAGGGTTTCGGAACATCCCGCTGCACGAATTGACAGCCCGTGCTCACGAACTATCGAAAGAGAAAGAAGTGATTGTCATTTGCCAAAGCGGGATGCGAAGCCAAAAAGCAAGCCGACTGTTAAAGAAAATGGGATTTCAGCACGTGACGAACGTCAAAGGCGGCCTAAACGCCTGGCAGTAGAGGAGGATGATGATGAAAACGATCACGCCAAAAGAGGTAGAAGAGCGGCTTCGCGCGGGAGAATCGCTTCATATCATCGATGTGCGCGAGCCGGAGGAAGTCGCTGCGGGCAAAATTCCAGGAGCGGTCAATATTCCGCTCGGTTTGATCGAGTTTCGCATGCATGAATTGGACAAAAATGAGGAATACATTCTCGTCTGCCGTTCCGGCGGCCGCAGCGGCCGTGCGGCGGAGTTTCTTGACAGCCGCGGTTACCGCGTCGTCAACATGACAGGGGGCATGCTGGCCTGGGAAGGGCCTGTCGAATAAGCCGTAAGGAGGGATTCGTTCATGATTAAAGTTGATATGACCGTTGATGCGAAAGGACTGTCCTGCCCGATGCCGATCGTTCGAACGAAAAAGGCGATCAATGAATTGCAGCCGGGGCAAGTGCTGGAAGTGCAGGCGACGGATAAGGGATCCAAAGCCGATATCAAAGCATGGGCGGAAAGCACAGGGCATCAATATGTAGGAACAATTGAAGAAAATGGGGTTTTGAAACATTATATCCGCAAGGCAGCGGAAAATGAAACACGCAAAGAAACGTCATTCCCTCATGTCGTATCGAATGAACAATTGCAAGAAAAACTTCACGATCCTGATTCGTTTGTCTTGGATGTCCGCGAACCGGCGGAGTATGCGTTTGGCCATATTCCGGGCGCCGTTTCAATTCCGCTTGGGGAGCTTGAAAATCGGATGGCCGAACTTCCGAAAGACAAAACGATTTATGTCGTGTGCCGCACAGGGACACGGAGCGATTTGGCTGCGCAAAAGCTGGCCGAAAAAGGATTTGACCGTGTGCGAAACGTCGTTCCCGGCATGTCGCAATGGAACGGGCCGCTTGATTCCGCTCAATCGTAATGGAGCGGCCTTTTTCAACAATCAAAATATACATTAGGGGGTATGTTAATATGGTGAAAGAAATGACCGTGCAACAAATGACGGAAAAGGTGTTCAACAAAGAATCGCTGTTCATCTTGGACGTCCGCAACGAAAGCGATTTTCGCGATTGGAAAATCGAAGGGGAAAACTTTGACTATTTGAACGTGCCGTATTTTGAATTGATTGATGGGGTTGACTCGATTGTCGACCGTCTTCCGAAAGACAAAGACATCGTCGTCGTGTGCGCGAAGGGCGGATCGGCGGCGTTTGTCGCTGAACAGCTAGAAGAAGCCGGATTTCACAATGTCTACACGCTCGCAGGCGGAATGCAAGCGTGGAGTGAGCATCTCCATCAAGCGAAAGTATACGAAGATGATCAGTTGAAAATTTACCAATTCATCCGCGTCGGCAAAGGATGCCTGTCGTATATGGTCATCTCCGGAAGCGAAGCGCTTGTCGTCGATCCGTTGCGGTTTGTCGATGTGTATGAACAAGTGGCCAAACAAGAAGGGGTGAAGATCACGCATATCGTGGACTCGCACTTGCATGCCGACCATCTTTCCGGAGGCAAGGCGCTGGCCGAACGAACGGGGGCAACGTACTACTTGATGAAAAGCGAGGGAGCGGTGTTTGATTTCGAGCCGCTCGAGCAGCATGACACGATCGACTTTGCCAACGTTCATTTGGAAGTGTTGGCCGTGAAAACGCCAGGCCATACACCAGGCAGCGTCTCGTTCTTTGTCAACGGCAAATGGCTGTTCTCGGGTGACACGATCTTCGTCGGCGGTCTCGGGCGGCCGGACCTCGGCGGCAAAGTGGCGGAATGGGCGGCGGATTTGTATGACACCGTGTACGAAAAAGTCGCGGCCATGGCGGATGATGTGATCGTCTTGCCGGCGCACTACGCGAACTTAGACGAAGAAATCAACGCGGAGGGGTATGTCGGCGATACGTTGGGCCGCATCCGCGCCCGCAATGAGATGATGCAAAACAAACCGAAAGACGAATTTATCGATCTTGTCATCCAAAGCGCCAAGACGGAAACCCCGCCGAACTTTGAAGACATTGTCGCCATCAACCGCGGGCTCAAAACCGTGGATATCGAAACAGAGCGGGAGCTTGAGATCGGCCCGAACCGCTGCGCGCTGCATCATGCCCATGCCTAAAGAAGTGGCACAGATTGACAGGGGGCGGGGGCGTGCCCCGTCCCTTTTGAAACGAAAAGGGAGGATGATCGATGGATGTTTCGCTCGCGTTTCTCATTGTCATCTTTTTCATCGGTTTTGTCGGTTCGTTTATTTCTGGGATGGTGGGGATCGGCGGATCGATTATTAAATATCCGATGCTTCTGTATCTTCCGCCGTTGTTTGGGCTGGCGGCGTTCAGCGCCCATGAAGTGTCGGGGATCAGTGCGGTGCAAGTGTTTTTCGCCACGATCGGCGGCGTGTGGGCGTATCGAAAAAGCGGCTATTTGAACAAATCGCTCATTCTCTATATGGGCGCAAGCATTCTTGTTGGCAGTTTTGTCGGCGGTTACGGCTCGAAGCTGATGAGCGAGGGAACGATTAACGTCGTTTACGGCGTCTTGGCGGCATTAGCCGCGATCATGATGTTTGTGCCGAAAAAAGGGATCGATGACATTCCGCTTGACCAAGTGACGTTCAACAAAGGGGTGGCGGCCGCCTTGGCGTTCCTCATCGGCGTCGGGTCCGGCATCGTCGGGGCGGCGGGGGCGTTTTTGCTTGTGCCAGTCATGCTCGTGGTCCTGAAAATCCCGACGCGAATGACGATCGCCACGTCTTTGGCCATTACGTTCATTTCCTCCATTGGCTCTACGTTCGGGAAAATCGCCACCGGCCAAGTCGATTACATCCCGGCGCTCATCATGGTCGTCGCGAGCTTGCTTGCCTCTCCGCTAGGGGCGAAAGCGGGGCAAAAACTAAACACGAAAGTGCTGCAAGTCATCCTTGCTGTGTTGATTTTGGCGACGGCGGTGAAAATTTGGGTGGATATTTTATGATCGAAGCGCTTGAAAGGCGACGGGTCACGGGAAAAGACATGTGAACGCTGGAACTGATCATGTGTCGCCGTCCGTTTTCTGCGTGATGGTGAGCGATCGATTTGGGCATGCTAAACAACGGGAAAACATAACGAAGGGAAGAAGGAGCGATGTTCCATTACACGGTTGACGTGCCAACAGGCATGGACGAAACGATCGAGCGTTTGGAAGAGAACTTGAAACAAGAAGGATTTGGCGTGCTCTGGCGGTTCAGCGTGACCGAAAAGCTGCAAGAAAAGGGGCTTGATTTTTCCACACCGATGGTCATTTTCGAAGTGTGCAACCCGCAAGAAGCGGCGCGGGTGTTAAATGAAAACTTGTTGGTCGGTTACTTTTTGCCGTGTAAACTCGTTGTCTATCAAGAGAACGGCACAACGAAAATCGGCATGCCGAAGCCGACAATGCTTGTTGGCATGGTGAACGAGCCGGCGTTGAAGGAAATCGCGGAAGATATTGAGAAAAGGTTGGTCGCTTGCATTGACCAATGCCGTCTGTGAAAAGGAAAAAGGTGTCCCACATGACGGGGCACCTTTTGGTTGTGCACATATAAACGGAAACGCAGGTTTGCTGAAAGAAAAGCGCTCTTTTCCCCTCTTCGCCGCTATTTGATCCACATAGGAGGCGGACGGCCGCAAAGCCCATCCTTTCTACAAATTCCCTTGCCCCGCTGCTTTTTTTGTTTTTGCCCGTTTTTTGGCTGCGCGCGGCTGTTTTTCCGTTTCCAGCTCGCGATGCACAATCCGGTCGGGGTTGAGCCCATTGCCAAGCGTGCCGTACACATGGCCTTGCTTCGGCTCGATGAGCTCGTTGTGCTCGTAGTAGACGCGCGGCGTTTTCCAAAGGGCGGCCAACGCTTTTCCCATCGGCATTTCGTGGTAGCGGTCGGGCCACATTTGTTTGATGTGTTTTTTCACGAGCGGGTAGTACTTCGAGCTCATCGCAGGAAAGAGATGATGTTCAGTATGGTGCGAAAAGTGGAAGTGGAGGATATCCACCCACTTTGGCACGGTGACCGACAAACTGTTCGCCAACGGATCGTTGACCGGCACTAACGGATTGAGACGATGGTTGGTTGCGATATAGCTCATGACGATCGTGTTGGCGACGAGCAGCGGAAGCAAAAAGGCGAACAGCCATTTTTCCCAGCCGACAAGCCATAACAGCCCGAGCCATGTCGCCCAAGGCAAGAAAAATTGAAACAGGACAACCGCGCGGTTCTTCCGGCGAAAGTCTTTGAAAAAGTAAAACAGCATCCGCACCGAATGAAGGGTAAACATCACCGACAAGGAGCTAAACGAGAAAAACGCGCGAATCGGAAACGGGATGCGGTATACCCAAGAGAGCAGGCGGCTTTTCGCTAATTTCTCCATGCTTGGCCACGCGTCCGGGTCTTTTTCTTCATGCTGGGTATGCACATGGTGGCTGGCGTTATGCCATTTTCTCCACAACTTCGGACCGGTGCAAAGCGGCCAAAAGGCGATCGCTCCGAGAAGATCGCGCAGCCATGGTGTACGGACGACGGTGCCGTGCAAAATTTCATGTCCTAAAAATCCTAACGCAGCAAAACTGAAACCAAGCACAACCGAGATGAGGAGGTTCCATACAGGATGGAGGTGGAAAAGGGACACAGCGAGGATGCCGGCGATGACGAGCCCTACATAAGCCAGACCTCCAAACAAGCGGGACTTCACGGGTTGAAACGCTTTTTTCGGCAAATACGGGGCCATTTTCGCCGCGTACCAGCCGAACGGGTGAAAATCATTCATTCAGTGATCTCCTTTCAAACTACTCTCCGTTTGACAAGCAGCGGTGAAGCCATTCACACACTCTTGGTCGCAACGAAGACCTTATTTCATAAGGTGATCCCCAAAGCTGTCCTCTATGTCGAAATGATGCGGAGGGCGGAGAAAAGCTCTAGGTCACTATGAAATTTATCATAACATCTTTTGGATTGTCCTGTCTATAGGCTTGATGGAAAACTGCCAAAATTGAGTATGGCGGCAATATTTCGAGAAGAACAGGCTAAACGATTGAGAAGGCGGCTGGCTAAAACATCATGATCAATGTCCCGATGGTAATGAGCAACACCCCGATCACCACTTTCGCGGACAGCGGTTCGCCGAGAAACATCGCCGCAAACAAAATCGTCAGCACCAAGCTCGACTTGTCAATGGCGGTGACGCGCGAGACATCGCCGATTTGGAGTGCTTTGTAGAAACAAAGCCACGACAATCCGGTCGCCGCCCCGGACAAACATAAAAACCACCAGCTTTTCGCAGAAATGGCTTTCATACCGTGATGGGCGCCGGTCATCCACACGATGGCCCAGGCAAGGACAAGCACAACCGCGGTGCGAATGGCGGTCGCCAAGTTCGAATTGACGTTTTCAATGCCGATTTTTGCCAGCACCGATGTCAGCGCCGCAAACACCGCCGCCAGCAAGGCGTAAACGATCCACATGGGCATCCCTTCGCTTTCGTTGAGAATTTTTCTCATCTATTATACTATGAAAAGCGGGAAGATTTCACGTTTTTGCCATCGTTTTGGTATAATAGGGGAGCGCCTACGAGGACGGCTCTAGTGGAAAGCGAGCCCTTGGTTTACGGGCCGCGGTGTGGAGAACAGCGAAAGAGAGGGATGGATCGATGCTTATTGCCTTAGATATGGATGGAACGCTATTGAACGGGGAGGGAAAAATCAGCGAACCAAACCGAAAAGCGATCGCAGCCGCACAAGCGCAAGGCCACATCGTCGCCGTCGTGACCGGGCGGGCGCGCAAAGACGCGCTCGCCCCGCTTTGTGAGGCAGGCCTCGTCTGTCCGATCGCCAGCTTAAACGGAGCGATCGTGACGCTTGAGGACAGCACGGTCATCAGCGAGGCGCCGCTCGAACGGGCGGCGGTCCGCCCGACGCTGGAGTGGGTGCGCGAACAGTCGGATTTGTATTGCGAGACGTACACGGGCGATGCGGTCTATGTCGGCTTGCACAACCGCGCCCAATGGGAAGCGCTCGCTTCCGAGATGGCCGCTGCGGCCCCGGATGTGAAATGGCTGGTGAACAAGCAGTTCCAGCAAGCGCGGGTGACGTACGTCGATGACATCCGCACGGTGTGGGACGACCCGCAGACGGTGATGTATAAGCTGCTGATTTTCGCCCTCGACCGCGAGCGGCTGCGTGATGCAGCGTCGCGATTCGCCGCGCTCCGTGGCGTCACGGTCACCTCGTCGCACCCGCACAATATTGAGATGAACAATGAACGGGCGACGAAAGGGGAAGCGCTCAAACAGCTTGCCTCCCATTACGGCATCGATTTGCGCGATACGGTCGTCTTTGGCGACAGCCATAACGATTTGTCGATGTTTGAGGTGGCGGGCTGCCGCGTCGCCATGGCCAACGCCGCCCCCGAATTGAAAGCGAATTGTGATTTCGTCACCCTCTCCCATGAAGAAGACGGCGTGGCGGCGGGACTTGAGCGGGTGCTTGCGAAACGGGTGTAGCAGCACCCGTTTTTTATCTTAATTAGGTGAGAAGACTCCCACTTCAACGAAGCGAAGCGGAGTAAGTGGGAGATGAATCGCCTTAACTATATTTTGCTGAAAATAGGATAGATTCAGTAAAATATAG
>NZ_PIJG01000039.1:0-27960 GCF_002809955.1 Geobacillus sp. Manikaran-105 | reverse complement strand
TTATTCTATCATACATAAAAGAAAGGGGGAACGCGCATTCCTCTTCCACTACTCCCTTTGGTCGTTGAAGTGGGAGTCTCCTGCGCGAAATAGGAGGAAGTCGCCCGAAGCGGCAACGGCATTTTGTTGCCAAAAGAAAACCCCTATGCTGTTTCCGGCATAGGAGCGTCATGTTTCCATCCTCGTATGCATACCAGTCCCAATCGTGCCGTCGATGCCTTCGTTTTGAACCCGCTCCCACATAGGTGGGTGCCCTGTTCCAAGGTTTGCGCTTCCCCTGTGACGAAGGGGCGTGCACGCCGCTTGGAAACCCCGGGCTCCCGGATCATCTACTGTTCGGTCAAAACGATGGGTGACTCGACGAACACATTAGGACGGTGTGTTGCTTTGATTGTATCATATTTTTTCGCGTTTGTGAACCTCTGCCGCCAATGTTTCTCCTTCCAACGGCGCCATTATTCCTCACGAGGAAGCACAACGGCCAAATGCAGCTCCTCGAGCTGCTTTTCGCTGACCGGGCCCGGCGCTTCCGTCAATAGGCAGCTCGCACTCGCCGTTTTCGGGAAGGCGATCGTGTCGCGCAAGTTCGTGCGCCCCGCAAGCAGCATGACGAGCCGGTCGAGGCCGAGGGCGATGCCGCCATGCGGCGGGGTGCCGTATTCAAACGCCTCAAGCAGGAAGCCGAATTGGCGGCGCGCTTCTTCTTTGCTGAACCCTAAAGCCTGGAACATTTTTTCTTGCACGTCGCGCTCGAAAATGCGGAGCGAACCGCCGCCGAGCTCGTACCCGTTTAACACTAAATCGTACGCCTGTGCGCGAACGGCGCCCGGGTTTGTCTCAAGCAGCGGAATGTCGTCGCGCACCGGCATCGTAAACGGATGGTGGGCGGCGTAGTAGCGTCCTTCTTCTTCGTCGTACTCCAACAGCGGCCAGTCGGTGACCCATAAAAACGCCAGTCTCGTTTCATCGATCAAACCGAGCTCTTTGCCAAGCTTCAGCCGGAGCGCCCCAAGCGCAGCGGCGACGACCGCAGGCCGGTCAGCGACAAACAGAAGCAAGTCTCCGTCGTCGACAGCGAGCAGCTGCCGCAATGCCGTCTGTTCGTCGGCGGTGAAAAATTTGGCGATCGGCCCTTTCAGCTCATCTCCTTCCGCTTTCAGCCAGGCGAGCCCTTTCGCCCCGTAGCGGGCCGCAAATTCGCCTAACGCGTCGATGTCTTTGCGCGAATAGCGGCTTGCAGCGCCTTTGACGTTGATCGCCTTCACTTGCCCGCCTTCCTTGACCGTGCGGGCGAACACTTGAAACGCCGAATCCCGGACGGCTTCAGATACATCGACGAGCTCAAGGCCAAAGCGCACATCCGGTTTATCGGAACCGTAGCGGTTCATCGCTTCGGCATACGTCATGCGCGGGAACGGGCGCGGGATATCGATGCCTTTGGCCGCTTTGACGACCGCCGCCATCATCCGCTCCGTTAAATCGATAATATCTTCCTGGCTGATAAACGACATTTCAATATCGATTTGCGTAAACTCCGGCTGGCGGTCGGCGCGCAAGTCTTCATCGCGGAAGCAGCGGGCGATCTGGTAATAGCGCTCAAAGCCGCCGACCATCAGCAGCTGCTTAAAAATTTGCGGCGACTGCGGCAAAGCGTAAAACTCGCCAGGGTGGACGCGGCTTGGCACTAAATAGTCGCGCGCCCCCTCCGGCGTGCTTTTCGTCAACATCGGCGTCTCGATTTCCAAAAAGCGCTCGCCATCCAAAAAGTCGCGCACCGCTTTCGTCACTTTATGGCGAAGCGCAAGCGTCTGAAACATGACCGGGCGGCGCAAATCCAAATACCGATACTTTAAGCGCACATCTTCCGCCGCGTCCGTATCGTCGGAAATGGCAAACGGCGGCGTTTTCGCTTCGTTGATAATGTCAATTCGCTCGGCTTGGATTTCAATGCGGCCGGTCGCAATGTTCGGATTGACCGTCTCCGGTGCGCGGGCGACGACCGTTCCTTCGACGCTTAAAACGTATTCGCTCCGCACGCGTTCCGCTGCCGCCAACGCCTCGGCCGAGACGTCGGGGCTGGCGACGACTTGGACAATGCCGGTCCGGTCGCGCAAATCAATGAAAATGAGCCCGCCTAAGTCGCGGCGTTTTTGCACCCACCCTTTCAATATGACGCGCTCGCCAACCGCTGTTTCCGGCACTTCCCCACAATAATACGTCCGCTGCATCGTGTTACTCCTCCCGTCCTGTCCGTTTTGCCAAAACATGCGCCAGTTCGCCAAACGGCACTTTCATCTGCTCGCCGCTGGCCATGTCTTTAACGGTTGCCGCCCCGCTTTCCAGCTCTTCGTCGCCGATCATGGCGACAAACGACGCACCAAGCCGGTCGGCCGCTTTCAGCTGGGCTTTCATTTTCCGCCCCAAATAGTCTTGATCAACGCGCAGTCCGGCGCGGCGCAATTCATAGACGAGGCGGACCGCTTCCGTTTTCGCCTGCTCGCCGACGGCGACGACGTAGCAATCGAGCCCGCGGCGGACCGGCAGCTCTCCCCCTTCCGCCTCGAGAGCCGCCAGGAGGCGCTCAATGCTGAGCGCAAAGCCGATGCCCGGCGTTTCCGGACCGCCGATTTCTTGGACGAGCCCGTTGTAACGACCGCCGCCGCACAGCGTCGCCCCCGCCCCGAATCCTTCGAGATCGCTCATAATTTCAAATGTCGTATGGTTGTAGTAGTCGAGCCCGCGCACGAGCCGGGAGTCGATGACAAACGGAATGTCGAGCACCGCCAAATAGTGCTTCACTTTTTCAAAGTAAGCGCGCGATTCATCGTTCAAATAGTCCAAAATCGACGGCGCCGTCGCCATCAGTTCATGGCCGCGGTCCTTTTTGCAGTCGAGAATGCGAAGCGGATTCGTCTGAAGACGTGCTTGGCAATCTTCGCACAGCTCATGAATGCGGCTTTCAAAATGGCGAACAAGCGCCTCGCGGTGCGCCCGGCGGCTGTCAAGGTCGCCTAGGCTGTTGATCACCAGCCGGATATGCTGCAGCCCGAGTTCGTTATAAATGTGCATCGCCAGTGCGATCACTTCCGCATCGACCGCTGGATCGCTGCTGCCAAGCACTTCGACGCCAAACTGCACAAACTGGCGGAACCGCCCCGATTCAGGCCGTTCATAGCGGAACATCGGTCCAGTGTAATAGAGCTTGACCGGCTGGTTCGGGCTGCCGTACAGCTTATGCTCGACAAACGCTCTGGCAACCGGCGCTGTTCCTTCCGGGCGGAGCGTCAACGCGCGGCCGCCTTTGTCTTCAAACGTGTACATTTCTTTTTGCACGATGTCGGTCGTATCGCCGACCCCGCGCAAAAACAGCTCCGTATGTTCAAAAATCGGTGTGCGGATTTCCTCATAGCCATACCGTCCGCAAAGGTTGCGGACGACTTGCTCGACATGCTGCCATTTTTCCGTTTCACCCGGCAGCACATCCTGCGTCCCTCTTGGAATTTGAAACGGCATGTTCAATCCTCCTTTGCCCAAAATAAAAACGCCCTTGTCCCCATGACCATAGGGACGAGAGCGTCATTCCCGCGGTGCCACCCTAATTGAAGCCGATCGGCTTCCGCTTGTCGCCATTAACGCATGGCACACGTTCCCCTTTACTGGCGCAAAGCGCGTTCAAAGAGAAACCTACGGAGTGTCTTTCGTTAAGCCATCATGGAGAAGCGCTCGCAGCCTTGGGCGCTTCCTCTCTGGCCATGTGGGCCTTAACTACTTTTCTCCATCATCGGTTGTTCCGTATGAGAAAGATGTAATTTTATATTACGGATAATCTCGGCCGTTTGTCAAGTTGTCCTAGCGGCTGTGATCCATGGTTTTTCGCAAAGAGAAAAACCTTGATGTCTCATCGTATTTTTGATCTTAGTTTAAAAAAAGAGAGCCAATTCGTTGAACCGCCCCTCCATGGGATCGAAGAGGCGGTCCACCTTCGGCCCTCTTTAATGGCGAATCAAATAATCAAACGCGCTTAACGCCGCGGTTGCACCCGAGCCCATCGAGATAATGATTTGCTTATAGGCGCTGTCCGTGCAGTCGCCGGCGGCAAAGACACCTTCAAGGCTCGTCGCGCCGCGTTTGTCGACGATGATTTCACCGAAGCGATTCCGTTCCACCGTTCCTTCCAACCATTCGGTGTTCGGCACAAGGCCGATTTGCACGAACACGCCTTGCAATTCGATATGATGTTCTTCTCCTGTTTCCCGGTCAATGTACGTCAAGCCGTTGACTTTGTCCGTGCCGGTGATTTCCGTCGTTTGCGCGTTTTTTATCACCGTTACGTTCGGCAGGCTGTACAACCGGTTTTGCAGCACAGCATCCGCCTTGAGTTCAGGGGCGAACTCCAGCAGCGTCACATGGCTGGCAATGCCGGCGAGGTCAATCGCCGCTTCGACGCCGGAGTTGCCGCCGCCGATGACCGCCACATGCTTGCCTTCAAACAGCGGACCGTCGCAGTGCGGGCAGTAGGCGACGCCTTTGTTTTTGAACTCGTCCTCGCCCGGCACACCGAGATTACGCCAGCGAGCGCCGGTGGCGATAATGACCGTCTTGCTTTTCAGCACAGCGCCGTTTTCTAGCTCGACTTCAATCAAGTCTTTTTTCTCGAGCCGTTTTGCGCGCTGTGAACTCATGACGTCGACGTCGTACTGCTTTACATGCTCTTCTAGGCTGGCCGCCAGTTTCGGCCCTTCCGTATATTTGACGCTAATAAAGTTCTCGATAGCGAGCGTGTCCAAAATTTGCCCGCCGAAACGCTCCGCGACAATGCCGGTGCGGATGCCTTTGCGCGCTGCATAAATCGCCGCTGCCGCTCCAGCCGGTCCACCGCCGACAACGAGTACATCAAACGGATCCTTATTGGCAAAATCGGAAGCATCTGGTGCGCTTCCTAATTTGGCAAGAATATCTTCAATCGACATGCGGCCGCTCGCGAACAGTTTGCCATTTAAAAAGACCGTCGGCACAGCCATGATCCCTTTTTGCTCCGCTTCTTCTTTAAACGCCGCCCCGTCGATCATCGTATGCGAAATGTCTGGGTTCAACACGCTCATAATGTTGAGCGCTTGGACGACGTCCGGGCAGTTGTGGCAGGTCAAGCTGACGTACGTTTCAAAATGATGTTTGCCTCTGATTTGTTGAATGCGGTCCACGACGTCTTGGCTGACTTTCGGCGGCCGCCCGCTCGCTTGAAGCAGCGCCAAAACGAGGGACGTAAATTCATGGCCGAGCGGCACGCCGGCGAAGGTGATGCCGGTGTTTTCGCCGACCCGGTTGACGCTGAAGCTCGGTGTTCGTTCCAGTTTTGCTTTCTCCACCTTGATTTTTGGCGACATGGCCGTCAGTTCATCGATCAAGGCAAGGAGATCGCGGGAAACTGGATCGTCTCCCGCGCTTACCGTCAAGACAATATCATTTTCAAGCAATTGCAAATACTGGGCTAGTTGCGCCTTGATGTCAGCATCCAGCAGCATCGCCTAAGCCCCCCTTAAATTTTGCCGACGAGGTCTAGGCTTGGCTTCAGCGTTTCCGCTCCTTCTTTCCATTTCGCCGGGCAGACTTCACCCGGGTGGTTGCGCACGTATTGGGCCGCTTTAATTTTATCAATCAGCGTGCTGGCGTTGCGGCCGATGCCGTCCGCATTGATTTCCACCGCTTGAATGACGCCGTCTGGGTCAATGATGAACGTGCCGCGTTGCGCCAATCCTTGTTCTTCATCGAGCACATCAAACATGCGCGACAGTTGATGCGACGGGTCGCCGATCATCACGTATTCGATTTTGCCGATAGCTGGCGATGTATCGTGCCATGCTTTATGAGTAAAGTGGGTGTCGGTCGAAACCGAGTACACTTCCACGCCAAGTTCTTTAAACGTTGCGTAATGATCTTGCAAGTCTTCGAGCTCCGTCGGGCAGACGAACGTAAAGTCCGCTGGATAGAAGCAAACGATGCTCCATTTCCCCATGAAGTCTTGCTCTGTCACTTCGATGAATTCGCCGTTGTGATACGCTTGTGCTCGGAATGGTTGCACTTTTTTTCCTACGAGTGACATTCTTCATCTACCTCCTGTGACTGCTGATTAGATTATAATAATTTTAATACGATATTCATTATCATATGGGCGTCCGCATTTGTCAACACATATGCTTAAATTTCTTTCCATTCCCCTCTGTCATTTTCACACACCACGGCGCGCGCCTGTAAAAACGCACAACAAATTCCCGGCCGGCTTTTGTTTACGGGCGGAAGCGCTGCTGCTTCAACATTTGCACATCCCGCAGCGTCACGCCGAACTCCGAAGCCAGCTCAAAGGCGCTATAGTCAGCTTCCACACGCATCCATTCATGGAAATCGGCAGAAAGCACATCGCTTGCCTGGTGCACCTGTTCACTTTTTCTCGTCTGCCGCATCGCCCTCCTCCTTTCTCTGCTATGCCACTGTTTTCATCTTTCCCATTTTTCGCCGAAAATAAAAAAGAAACCGGGAAACGTCATCCGTTTCCCGGTTTGTCCGCACTATCGATGATCAGCGTGACCGGCCCATCGTTCGTCAGCGAGACGTCCATCATCGCACCGAACACGCCGGTTTCCACGCGGACGCCTTTTTCGCGCAAGAAAGTGTTGAACGCCTCATACAGCGGCAGGGCATGATCAGGCTTGGCCGCCGCCATAAAGTTCGGCCGCCGCCCTTTCCGGCAGTCGCCATAAAGGGTGAACTGCGACACGGACAACACTGCCCCGCCGACCTCAAGCAGCGAGCGGTTCATTTTCCCCTGTTCGTCTTCAAAAATGCGCAAATGGGCGATTTTCTCTGCCAAATAGGCGGCGTCGGCTTCCGTGTCGTCGTGCGTGACGCCAAGAAGCACCACAAGCCCGGCGGCGATCGCCCCGACGACCTCGCCGTCGACGGTGACTTTGGCCTGCTTTGCCCGCTGAATGACCGCTCTCATCGTCTTCCTCCTTTCGCCGCCTCTAATTGTTCATGAGGCGCTGAACCGAATAAATGTCGGGAATTTGCTTAATGCGTTCCACCACTTTTTGCAAATGGCTGATATTATGAATGGCGATCGTCATATGGATCGTCGCAATTTTATGGCGATGATCCGAGCGGCCGGAGACGGCGGAAATATCGGTGCGCGTTTCGTTCACCGCCTGCAGCACTTCATTGAGCAAGCCGCGGCGGTCAAACCCGGTGATTTCAATGTCGACGTTATACTCGCGCTCGCCGCCTGTGCCGCTTTCCCATTCGACCGCAATGAGCCGGTCGGCCGCTTCTTCGGTCTTGACGTTCGGGCAGTCGGCGCGGTGGACGGAAATGCCGCGGCCGCGGGTGATAAAGCCGATAATCTCATCGCCCGGCACCGGGTTGCAGCAACGCGACAGGCGGATGAGCAAGTTGTCGACCCCCTGGACGCGAATGCCGCAGTCGCGCTTTTTTCCAGTCGGCAGCTTCGCTTCAAAAACGGCTTCGGCCAGCTTCCGCTCCTGCTCTTCCAAATCGCGCTGCTTCCGCCATTTTTCCGTCAACCGATGGGCGATTTGCGCCGCCGTAATCCCGTGGTAGCCGACTGCCGCATACATATCGTCTTCATTCGAAAAATTAAATTTTTCCGCAACGCGCTTGACGTTGTCCGCCGTCATCACTTCTTTCGGTTCAAAACCGAGGCTGCGCACTTCTTTTTCGACCATTTCTTTTCCTTTTTCGATATTTTCTTCACGCCGCTGTTTTTTGAAAAACTGTCGGATTTTGTTGCGCGCCTGCGACGTCTTGGCGAGCTTCAGCCAGTCCTGGCTTGGACCGTACGAATGTTTCGACGTCAAAATTTCCACGATGTCGCCCGTCTGAAGCTTATAGTCAAGCGGCACCATTTTGCCGTTCACTTTGGCGCCGATCGTTTTATTGCCGATTTCCGAATGGATGCGATAGGCGAAATCGATCGGCACCGACCCGGCTGGCAGCTCGATGACGTCGCCCTTTGGCGTGAAAACGAACACCATATCGGAAAACAAGTCCATCTTGAGCGATTCCATGAACTCTTCGGCATTGCTCGCGTCGTTTTGCCACTCCAAAATTTCCCGAAACCAAGACAGCTTTTCTTCAAATGAATTAGGTTTGATCGTCTTTCCTTCTTTGTACGCCCAATGGGCGGCAATTCCGAACTCGGCGATTTGATGCATTTCGAATGTGCGGATTTGCACCTCGAGCGGCTCGCCCTTGGGGCCGATCACCGTCGTGTGGAGCGACTGGTACATGTTCGGCTTCGGCATGGCGATGTAGTCTTTGAAGCGTCCTGGCATCGGCTTCCAGCATGTATGGATGATGCCGAGCACCGCGTAGCAGTCTTTAATGCTGTTGACAATGATGCGGACGGCAAGCAAATCGTAAATTTCATTAAACTGTTTGTTTTGCATTACCATTTTTCGGTAAATGCTGTAAATATGCTTCGGGCGTCCGGAAATTTCGCACGGGATGTGCACTTCATTAAGTCGTTCGCGCACCTCTTGAATGACCTCTTCCAAATATTGCTCGCGCTCGGCGCGCTTTTTCTTCATCAAATTGACGATGCGGTAGTACTGCTGCGGATTTAAATAGCGAAGCGCCGTATCCTCAAGCTCCCACTTAATTTTCGAAATGCCGAGCCGATGGGCAAGCGGGGCGAAAATTTCAAGCGTCTCATTGGCAATGCGCCGCTGTTTTTCGGCCGGCAAATGTTTCAATGTCCGCATGTTGTGCAGACGGTCGGCCAGCTTGATTAAAATGACGCGGATATCTTGCGCCATGGCCAAAAACATTTTTCGATGGTTTTCCGCCTGCTGCTCTTCCTGCGACTTATATTTAATTTTGCCGAGCTTCGTCACCCCGTCGACAAGCATCGCCACTTCCGCGCCGAACTCGCGCTCAAGGTCTTCTTTTGTCGCCTCGGTGTCTTCGATGACATCATGCAAAAACCCGGCGGCGACTGTTGTGGCATCCATCTTTAAGTCCACCAAAATGCCCGCGACTTGAATGGGGTGGATGATGTATGGTTCGCCCGATTTCCGGAATTGGTCGCGATGGGCGTGCTTGGCAAACTCATACGCCTTTTTCAAAAAGGCAACGTCCTGTTCCGACAAATAACAGCTCGCCTGTTCAAACACTTGCTCCGCTGTCAACACTTGTTCATTCGCCATATGGTTGGATCACCTTTGATTTCCGTAAAATAAAATCCATGCGATAAGACAAAAGCACCGTCACGTTAATAAGAAAGAGCACTCGTGCGAGTGCCCCTTTTTTACTATTGTATCCGAAGAAGCGAATCATGTCGACCATTTAAAACTGCATGAGCGCCAAAATATCGTAGCCTTCCAATTTTTTGCGGCCGCCAAGCTCCGTGAGTTCAATCAAAAACGCCAAGCCAGCCACCACTCCGCCGAGCTGCTCGACCAAATCGATCGTCGCCCGCATCGTGCCGCCCGTCGCCAGCAAGTCATCCGTAATCAACACACGTTGGCCTGGTTTAATGGCGTCTTTATGCATTGTCAGCACGTCTGTCCCATACTCGAGCCCGTACTCGACGCGGACGACTTCGCGCGGCAATTTTCCTTCCTTGCGCACCGGGGCAAACCCGACGCCGAGCGCGTAGGCGACCGGGCAGCCGATAATAAAGCCGCGCGCTTCCGGACCGACGACGATATCGATCTGCTTTTCGCGCGCATATTGAACGATTTGATCGGTCGCGTATTTATACGCTTTTCCATTATCCATCAACGTCGTAATATCTTTAAACAAAATGCCCGGTTTCGGAAAGTCCGGCACGATCGTAATATATTGTTTTAAATCCATTGTACGTTTGCCTCCTCGTGCGTTTGCGAACGTGTCATGTCCAACAAACAGCGGTTAAGCTGCTCATAAGTAGAATATAATAACTGTTGCTCCACCTCAAGCTCGTCCCGCCAGCGGCGGTACGTCGGCGATTCGTGCAAATCGCGCTTCGCCGGCGCGCGGACGAGCGAAATGACGCCGTTTTGCTCCGTAATAAACTCCAACTCCAAAAACACTTTCGCCATAAAATGAACGGTCTCTTCCGTCCAACCGCGGGCGCGCGCCAATTGCCCGCCCCGCTCGGCAAGCGGGAACGAACGGTATTTGTGCAACAGCGCATAAAACCATTTAAAATGATCGCGCGTCGGGAACGTACGGAAAAATCGGGCTTCCGGCTGGGCGAACAGCGCATAAATGCGCGCCGGCTCCTTGCCCCCAAGCAAGGCGGCAAGCCTTCCGAGCGTCGGCGGCAAATCAAGCAGAACAACGTAACGGCCGCTAATCTCCAGCGCACCCGCCTCTTCGTCCGTCAGCACGCAGCGAAGTTCCCCGCGAAAAGAGGCTAAATCAGGGCGCGCGCCCGTTCCTTGGCGAAACATGACAAGCAGCCGCTTTTCTTTTGGCAACCGCTCAAGAAAGGGACGGACGTCGCGGCAGCCGCGGATGTCAAACAGCTGGCAGTGGCTGACCGCCAGATCACACAGCGACAGCTGCGCCTTCGCCAGCCCGTTCCATTCATTCACGGAAAGCTCCCCGACTGCCGAAACGCGCGCCCCCGGGGCGATTTCCTCACACAGCGGTCCGAGGCCAAAACCAATGGCGTCGACTGAGGCGCCCTCCTGCGCAAACACCGCCTTCATATGGGCGCCGTTCGCTCCGACGCGCCGCATCGTTTCAACGGACGCCCCTTCAATGAGAACAAGCGGCCGCGGATTGCCGACGCCAAACGGAGCGAGCCGTTCGAGCCCGCGGGCGGCGTCGAGCGTCAGCTCAGCGACCGAACAAGAGGCGTCAATAAACGTCAGCGGCGTCAAGTCGTCATCGGACAGCGTTTCCGCGGCGATGGCGTTCAGCCGCCGCCGCAATGGTTCTACATCGTCAAGCGCCAACGTCATTCCTGCGGCCATCGGATGGCCGCCGAAATGCGGCAACAGGTCGCGGCACCGCGACAAACTGGCGAACAAGTCGAACCCGTGGATGCTGCGTGCCGACCCTTTGGCGATCCCTTTTTCCCGGTCAACCGCCAGCACCACCGCCGGGCGGTAAAACTGCTCGACGAGCTTGGAGGCGACAATGCCGACGACCCCGGCATTCCACCCTTCGCCGGCGACAACAAGCACGCGGTGTTCTTCAGGGGGAAACTGACGGCGCACCATCTCGGCTGCCTCGTCCGCAATTTGCGCCACCAACTGCTGGCGTTCGCGGTTTAACTCGTCCATCTCCGCCGCCAGTTGCGCCGCTTCGTCCTCATCGTCCGTCATTAAGAGCGCCACCGCCGGGTCGGCGCCGCCGAGGCGCCCGGCCGCATTCAACCGCGGCGCAATGACAAAGCCGACCGTTTGTTCATTTAAAGCGGCGGCATCAATGCGGCATTGCCGCCAAAGGGCGCGCAGACCGGCGCGCTTCGTTTCTCGCAGCGCTTCAAGTCCTTGGGCGGCGAGAATCCGGTTTTCCCCAACGAGCGGCACTAAATCGGCAATCGTTCCAATCGCCACCAAATCAAGCAAATGGTGCGGCACTCGCCCAAGCAGAGCATGCGCGACTTTGAAGGCGACGCCGACACCAGCCAAGTCGCGAAACGGGTATGTACTTCCTTGCTTTTTCGGATGAATGATCGCATACGCCTTCGGCAGCACCGGCCCTGGTTCGTGATGGTCGGTCACAATGACGTCAAGCCCCCACTCGTTAGCGGCGGCGATTTCATTGACCGCCGCAATTCCGTTGTCGACGGTCACAATCACGGAAACGCCCCGCTCTTTGGCGGCGCGGAATGCCGCCATATTCGGGCCGTATCCTTCCGTAAAGCGATTGGGAATGTAGAACTCGACTGACGCTCCCGCCTCCTTGAGCGCGCTCATCATGACGGACGTGCTGCAGACGCCATCGGCATCGTAATCGCCGTACACAAGAATGCGCTCGCCCGCCTCAATCGCCCGCCTGAGGCGCTGGATGGCCCGCTCCATCCCATCAAGCAGAAACGGATCATGAAACGGCTGCCGAAGCGGATGAAGAAACGCAGCTGCTTCCGCCGCCGTTCGCACGCCGCGGCAGACGAGCAACCGCGCCAACAGCGGCGCAAGGCTGGCTTCTTCAGCCAGCCGCTGTACAATCTGTTCGTCGGGGCGACCCACTTCCCAACGCGTTTTCGCTTGCAACATGTCCCCCACCTCAACTCTTCTTATTATACAAAAAGAAGAAAAGGGCAGGCAACGACGTTACGTGTTTTTTTCCGGGTCGTACGGATTGATATGCACCATCACGTCGCGGACGCGCGGCAAAGTGAGCAGCTTTTCTTTCACTTTTTTCCCGATCCGGTGCCCCTCCTCAACGGTCAACCGTGGATCAACTGCAATCTTTAAATCCACAATGACATAGTGGCCATGCTCGCGTGCATACAACTCGTTAATTTGCCGCACATCGGGAATGGACAAGACCGCCTCGCGCAAATAGCCGGCCTCTTCCTCGTGCAGCACATGGTCAATCGCCGTATGGATCGAATGGCGTCCAAGCTCCCATGCCATTTTCAACACAAGAATCGCCACGAACAGCCCGGCAAGCGGATCAGCGTACACAAGCCAGCCGATCCCCCATTTTCCGCCGAGAATGGCGGCGCCGACGCCGGCGAGCGCGGCGAGTGAAGAGAAAACGTCGGAGCGGTGCTCGTAAGCGTTGACGATTAATGCATCGCTTTGCAGTTTTTTTCCGAGCCGGTATTTGTAGCGGAACATCGCTTCTTTGACAGCAATCGACAACAACAGAACATAAATGGCCGCGACCCCCGGCGGCGACAGTGGGGCAAAAAAGGATTCAAGCGCGGAACGCCCGATCTCGAGCCCGACGAGAAACAGAAGAACCGCCACAATAATGGCGGCGATGGATTCCGCCTTTCCGTGCCCGTACGGATGGTCTTCATCCGGCGGGCACGCCGCGGCGCGCAGCCCGACCCAAACAGCAAACGAGCCGGCGACATCGGACGCCGAATGAGCGGCGTCAGCAATTAACGCCTGGCTTTGGCTCCATATGCCGACGGCCGCCTTGACGACAGCGAGCGCCATGTTGCCGACGATGCCGACAGCCGCTGCTGTTTTCGCCTGCTTGAATCGCTGTTCGTTTTCCATATCCTTTGTCCCCCATCTTTTGCGTTTCGCCTGCTTTGCATCTGGCCATTAGTGTAACCCATTTTTCCCTCATCGTTGCGAAAGAAAAAGCACCGGAAAAAGCAAGCGCTGTTTCCGGTGCGGTCATTATAAGTTCGGTTCGGCTTCCGGCGCCGCTTTTTTTGCCCCTTTGCCTTTTTTGAGCTCCCGGCCTTTCCAGACGACCCAGAGCTGCGAGGCGATGCAAAGCGATGAGTATACGCCGCAAACAAGCCCGACAAGCAAGGCGAGGTTAAAGTTGCGGATTGCTTCGCTGCCGACCAAAAGCAAGGCGACGACGGTAAACAAGACGGTCAAGACGGTGTTGATCGAACGCGTAAACGTTTGCTGCAACGCCCGGTTGACGATATGCTGCAAGTCGCTGACCGTTTTCGGCTTCCGCCTTTTCATAAGATCGCGGATGCGGTCAAATGTGACGATCGTATCGTTGATCGAGTAGCCGATGATCGTCAGCACCGCGGCGATGAATGTCAAATCGACTTCAAGACGCGTCAAGCTGAACACGGTAATAATAAAAAACGCATCGTGCAATAAGGCGACAATGGCTGCGAGCGCCATTCGCCACTCAAAGCGGATCGTCACGTAAAGAATGATGCCGATGGATGAAATAAGCACAGCAATGAGCGCATTGCGGGCGAGCTGCTTGCCGACGATCGGCGAGACGGTGCTTACGTTCGGCTCAAATCCATACGCTTCTTTCAACTCGCTTTTCAGCTTCGCAATTTCGTTTTTATCAAGCACGCCAATTAAGCGAACGACGCCTGTTTTCCCATCCGCGCCGGAAAGGATGACCTCCTTGGGTTCATGACCGAGCTCCTTGAAATAGCCGCGCAGCTCATCGGCATCGATCGGGCGGCTGCTCGTCACCTCAACGCGCGTTCCGCTTGTAAAATCAATGCCGAGATTCAACCCGAGCGCTGCCAGCGAAATGACGCCGGCAAGCGTCAAGGCGCCGGAGAACAGGAAAAACTTTTTGCTATGTTTGACAAAATCCCAGCGGTCAAACTTCGTCGGCACTTCCGTTTCATCGGTCGTTTCAGCGATGTTTAAGATCTCCGACCGTTTCACCCCGAACCATTCCGGCTTTTTATCCAACCAGCGGCTCGAGACAAGCAGTCCGAGCAGCAGACGCGTGCCGTAAACCGCCGTGACGAAGGTGACGACAATGCTGATGATGAGCATCGTCGCAAACCCTTTGACCGAGCTTGTCCCGTAAATGAACAAGACCGCGCCGGCGATGATCGTCGTAAGGTTGGCATCAAAAATCGTCGCAAACGAGCCGCGGTTGCCGGCGCGAAACGCCGACAGCATCGACTTGCCGAGCTTAATTTCTTCCTTGATTCGCTCGTACGTAATAATGTTGGCATCAACCGCCATCCCGACCCCTAAAATGAGAGCGGCGATGCCCGGCAGCGTCAAGACGCCGTTCATCCAATCAAACAACAGCAAAATCAAATAAATATAGACGGACAACGTAATGACGGCAATGACTCCCGGCAGCCGGTAAAACCAAATCATAAACACGAAGATGGCAGCGATACCGATGATGCCGGCCAACATCGTTTTTTGCAAGGCGTTTTTCCCGAATTGGGCGCCGACAGACGTCGAGTAAATTTCATGCAACTCGACAGGCAGCGCGCCCGCGTTCAACAAATCGGCGAGCTGCTGCGCTTCTTTCACCGTAAAGTTGCCGACGATCGACACGTCGGTCTGGTTGAACACTTGGTTGACAGACGCGGCAGAAATAAATTTTGGATCCGCCTTGCCTGCTTCTTTTCGGTACGAATCGACTCCTTCTTGAAAATCGAGCCAGATGACCAAAATGTTGTTCGGCGGCCCCATCTTATACACTTTTTCCGTCACCTGGCGGAACTTGTCAGCATCTTTTAGTTTAATCGCCACGCTCGGCCGGCCGTTTTCATCAAACGACAGTTTTGCCCCGCCTTGGACGAGGTCGCTTCCGTCCATCAGCACGTTGTCATTCACATCGCGGAACGTGAGCTTCGCCTGCGTCGCCAAAATTTGGCGCGCTTCGTTTTGATCTTTCACTCCGGCGAGCTGGACGCGGATGCGATCGTTCCCTTCAATGTCGACGCGCGGCTCGCTGACGCCGAGGACGTTGATCCGCCGGTTTAAGGCGCTGACCGTGCTTTGGAGCGTTTCATGGTCAATTTTGTCGCCTTTTTTCGCCGGCTTCACTTCATACAGCACTTCAAATCCGCCTTGCAAATCAAGGCCCAGCTTTATGTTATGTACAATTCCTTGAATCGTCGGCCCCATCACTCCTGCAAACAACAACAAGAGGAGAAAAAAGGCGACGATGCGGCTTCGCTTTACCATCCGTTTTGAAATCCTCCTTTGGCTCATCTTGTCGGCCTAGCCGCCGCAGCGTCATCGTGAAACGGATCCGCTTCGACTTTCATTATGGGACAGCGGACGGCTAGTGTCAATTTTTCCGCTATAACAAATCGTGAAGAATGCGCTCCAGCTCATCCCCTCCGGTCAACCGCTGCTGCTCGTACGACCGCATCGTCAAAAAGGCCATATATTCCCCCGGCGAAAGCGACAAAATGTCGCTCACCAGTTCATGCAGCTTTTTTTCCGCCGCTCCATGTTTCCACCTGCGCGTCCGCAAACATTCCCACAGCCCGTCAAGCGTCACTTGCGTATAGCCGAGCAGGCGAAATTCATCATATTTGCACTCGAGCGCCGGCATAAGCTGTTCGCGCAGCTTTTGCTCGTGATCCATTCCCCACCCTCCCGCGCCATGCCAGCCATGATCCTTGTCATGCTTGGCCATATGTCTCGCATATATTGTATAAAAGATTAAGGCATTTGAGAAGGCAGGGAACGAAAATGTCCAAATTTTTGCAAGGGACGATCATTTTAATCGCCGCCGGCTTTATTACAAAAATTCTTGGCTTCATCAACCGCATCGTCGTCGCCCGGATGATCGGCGATGAAGGGGTCGGGCTGTACATGATGGCGGTGCCGACGCTCGTGCTGGCGATCACCGCGACGCAAATCGGGCTGCCGGTCGCCATCGCGAAGCTTGTCGCTGAAGCGGAGGCGGCCGGCGACCGGCAACGGGTGAAAAAAATTCTTGTCGTATCGCTCGCGACGACCGGGGTGCTGAGTCTCGTATTCCTGCCGGCGCTCATTGTTGCAGCGCCGTGGCTTTCGCGGACGATGTTCACCGACCCGCGCACGTACTACCCGTTAATGGCCATCGCCCCGGTCGTGCCAATCGTGGCGATTTCTTCGGTGTTGCGCGGCTATTTTCAAGGGCGCCAGCAAATGAAGCCGTACGCCTACTCGCTTTTGATTGAACAAATCGTCCGCATCAGCTTGATCGCTCTATGCACAAAGCCGCTCCTGCCGTACGGCGTCGAATACGCCGCCGCCGGCGCCATGGCATCTTCCGTCCTTGGCGAACTGGCCGCCTTACTGTACTTGTTGTTTTTATTTAAGTTCAAAAAGTCCATCCGCCTGCGGACGAACTTTTTTCGCTACGTACATGCCGGTAAAGAAACGTTCGTCCGCCTCATGCGGATCGCCCTGCCAACGACCGGCGGCCGCTTGATCGGCTCACTTTCTTGGTTTTTCGAGCCGATCATCGTCGCCAACAGCTTGGCGCTGGCCGGCGTGGCCGCCTCCGCCGCCACGAGACAGTACGGCCAGCTTGTCGGCTACGCGCTGCCGCTGCTCACTTTGCCGTCATTCATTACGTACGCGCTCTCGACAGCGCTTGTGCCGGCCATTAGTGAGGCGATGGCGCAAAACAAGCCGCTGTTGGTCGAATACCGGATCACCCAGGCCATGCGCCTAGCGCTTGTCACCGGCGGTCTTTCCGCCGTCGTCCTTTACATTTTTGCCGAACCGCTCATGCAGTGGATGTATGGCACGAGCGAAGCGGCCATCTTTATTCAAGTGATGGCGCCGTTTTTCTTATTTTATTATTTCCAAGGCCCGCTCCAAGCGGTGTTGCAAGGGCTCGACTTGGCAAATGCAGCCATGACGAACAGCTTGATCGGGGCGGCGGTCAAGCTCGTGTGCATCTTCGTCCTTGCCTCGCGGCCAAGCTTAGGCATTATGGGAGCGGCGCTTGCGACGTCCATCGGCACGGTGCTTGTGACGCTTCTCCACTTCGCCACCGTCGCCAAAGCGGTGTCGTTTTCCATTCATGTGCGTGAGTATGGGAAAGCGCTCATCGCCATCACCATAGCCGGCGCGGCCGGCTACATGCTCTACCATCATCCGCCGGCGGCAGCCCCTTCATCGTCATGGACGCTGTTTGCGATGACGGCAACCATCGCTTTGTATACCGCTTCCCTTCTCGTCTTCCGGCTGATCAAACGGGAGGAGCTCGTCTACCTGCCCGGACTGCACTGGCTGGCCGGAAAAAACAGAAGAAAATGAACTTCTAAACGTGTCCAACGGCGAATATATTGTGGTAAACGATTGTAGGCAAGGGGGGAGCACGGTGTCACGGCTTGGCAGCGCACTCGTCTACGGCGTCGCCACCATTTTCGTGTTGGCGGCATTCGTCAGCTTCGTTTTTTCGTTGCTGCTCAAATGGACGGATCTTCATGAATCGTCGCTGACATGGATCATTTTTGCCGTCTCAGTCATCTCCATGTTCATCGGAGGGATCGTCGCCGGCGGAAAAAGCCAGGAAAAAGGGTGGCTTGCCGGCGGGTTGACCGGCCTTTCGTTTACGGCAATTGTCTTTTTGTTTCAGTTTCTCGGCATCGAAAAACCGTTTACCATCGAACAATGGCTATACCATCTTGGCTTTTTGATTGCCGCCTCCCTCGGCGGCATCGTCGGCGTCAACTTGTCTCCGGTGCGCCGCGAACGGGCGTAAGCGGGCGCATCAATGCAAAAGCGGCTGTTTCATTGGGAAACAGCCGCTTTTTTGACGGCGGCCTGGCTTAGGCGCCGCCCTCTGAGCTTCCACTATGCCTTGCTTTCCGCCACCACTTCTCTTACCGCAGAGCGGTCGAACGTCAACCGCGTGCCGTCGCCGGCGCGGACGATGATTTTGTCTTCATCGACCGAGTCGATAATGCCATGCAAGCCGCCAATCGTGACGATTTTGTCACCTTTTTTCAAGTTCGCCTGCATTTGCTGGATGGCGCGCTGCCGCTTTTGCTGCGGACGGATGAGCAGGAAATAAAAAATGACGAAAAACAGCACGATCGGCAAGATGTTGGCAATCGCCGCGTTCATGCGATCCCCTCCTTTCTGGGCAGCTAAAAGTTTTTCGCGTTCGGCTTGTTGAAGCCGTAGCGTTCGAAAAATTCCTCACGAAAATCGGCAAGCCGATCTTCACGGATCGCTTGTCTCACCTGCTCCATTAATTTTATCAAAAAATAGACGTTATGGTAAGACGTAAGCCGGATGCCAAATGTTTCATCGCATTTGATGAGATGGCGAATGTAGGCGCGCGTATAGTTCCGGCACGTGTAGCAGTCGCAGTTCGGATCAAGCGGCGAAAAGTCGCGAGCGTACTGGGCATTTTTGATCACCACCCGTCCTTCGCTCGTCATCACGGTGCCGTTGCGGCCGATGCGCGTCGGCAAGACGCAGTCAAACATATCGATGCCGCGGATCGCCCCGTCAATGAGCGAATCGGGCGAACCGACGCCCATTAAGTAGCGGGGCTTGTCCGCCGGCAAAAGCGGCGTCGTAAACTCAAGCACCCGATTCATCACGTCTTTCGGCTCGCCGACCGACAATCCGCCGACCGCATAGCCGGGAAAATCGAGCGACACTAAATCGCGGGCGCTTTGCCGGCGCAAATCTTCATATTCACCGCCTTGGACGATGCCAAACAGCCCTTGCTCATTCGGGCGGCGGTGCGCCTTCAAGCAGCGCTCCGCCCAGCGGCTCGTCCGCTCGATGGACTGTTTCATGTATTCATACGTCGCGGGATACGGCGGACATTCGTCAAACGCCATGATAATGTCCGCACCGAGCGCATTTTGAATTTCCATCGCTTTTTCCGGCGATAAAAACAGCTTATCGCCGTTTAAATGGTTGCGGAAATAGACGCCTTCTTCCTCGATGCGGCGGAATTCACTGAGGCTGAACACTTGGAAGCCGCCGGAATCGGTCAAAATGCCGCGGTCCCAGTTCATAAACGCGTGCAGGCCGCCCGCCTCCTCGACGATGTCATGGCCCGGCCGAAGCCATAAATGGTACGTGTTGCTCAAAATGACGCCTGCACCCATTTCCTTCAACTCTTCCGGCGACAGCGTCTTGACCGTCGCGAGCGTCCCGACCGGCATAAACATCGGCGTTTCAAACGACCCGTGCGGCGTATGGAGAATGCCAAGGCGCGCCCCAGTCTGCCGGCACGTTTTGATCAGTTCAAAGCGAATCGGTGTCGTCAACGTGCTGTTCTCCTTTCTCAAATGATGAGCATCGCATCACCGAAGCTGAAAAAGCGATACCGTTCCTTCACCGCTACCTCATAGGCATGCAAAATGTGCTCGCGTCCGGCCAGCGCACTCACGAGCATAATGAGCGTCGACTTCGGTAAATGGAAATTCGTGACCAGCCCATCAATCCCTTTGAACTCATAGCCCGGATAGATGAAAATGTCGGTCCAGCCGCTTTCGGCGACAAATCGGCCGTTATGTTTGCCAGCGATCGTCTCGAGCGTCCGTGTCGACGTCGTGCCGACAGCGATAATTCGGCCGCCGTCCGCACGCACGCGGTTCAAGATCGCCGCCGTTTCCTCGCTCATTTGATAAAATTCGGCGTGCATATCGTGCTTCTCGACTTCGTCCACTTGCACTGGCCGAAACGTGCCAAGCCCGACATGAAGGGTGATGAAGACGATATGCACCCCTTTTTGGCGAATGTCCTCAAGCAGCTCTTCGGTGAAATGCAAGCCGGCGGTCGGCGCTGCCGCCGAGCCGATTTCACGGGCGTAAACGGTCTGATACCGCTCCGGGTCGTCGAGCTTTTCTTTAATGTACGGCGGCAGCGGCATCTCGCCAAGCTCGGCCAACACTTCATAAAACAAGCCGTCATACGAAAACTCAAGCACGCGGCCGCCGTGCTCCAGCGTATCGAGGCAGACGGCTTCAAGCTTCCCCTCGCCAAAGGTGAGTTTCGTTCCTGGCTTGACTCGTTTTCCCGGCTTGACGAGCGTCTCCCAACGGTCGCCGTCCAATTGCTTTAACAGCAGCACTTCGACCGTTCCGCCCGTTTCCGCTTTTTCGCCGTAAAGACGCGCCGGCATGACGCGCGTATCGTTTAACACGAGGCAATCGCCCGGATTCAAGTACGAAATAATGTTGCGAAATGTTTCATGGCGGATGGCGCCCGTCCGTTTGTCCAACACCATAAGCCTTGACGCCGCCCGGTCTGGAAGCGGCGTTTGCGCAATCAACTCTTCCGGCAAATGAAAATCAAACAAATCGACTTTCATGCAGTTCTCCTTCCTTCAGCGAAATCGTCCGAGCACGTAAAAAATCAACGATAACACAACGCTCAGCAAGATGGATGTCACAACGGGAAAATAAAACGTCATATTCCCTTTGCGGATGACGATATCCCCCGGCAAGCGGCCGAGTTTGACAAACTGCATGACAAACCCGACCATGATGAGCACAACGCCAATCGTCATGATCAACTTTGGCAAGCTGTTCACCGCTTCGGAACCTCCATTTCGAAATGGGCATACGCCGCCGGCGTGACGACGCGCCCGCGCGGCGTCCGCTGCAGCAAACCGATTTGCAGCAAATACGGCTCATACACTTCTTCAATCGTCTGCGCCTCTTCCCCGATCACTGCCGCCATCGTTTCAAGCCCGACCGGGCCGCCGGCGAACTTCTCAATGATCGCTAAAAGCAGCTTATGGTCAATGTGATCAAGCCCGAGCCGGTCGACCTGCAGCCGCTCGAGCGCCTCGACAGCGAGCGGCAGGGTAATTTCACCGTCCCCGCGCACTTGGGCAAAATCGCGAACGCGGCGGAGCAGCCGATTGGCGATGCGCGGGGTGCCGCGCGCCCGGCGCGCGATCTCGGAAGCGGCTTCGCTGCTAATGATAATACGTAAAATCGCGGCCGCCCGTTCAACAATGTGGGCAAGCTCATCGACTCGGTAATATTCAAGACGGCTGATGACGCCAAACCGGTCGCGAAGCGGCGCCGACAGCGCCCCGGCTCTCGTGGTCGCCCCGACGAGCGTAAACGGCGGCAAGTCAAGGCGAAGCGAGCGCGCTTCCGTTCCTTTGCCGATCATAATATCCAGGCAATAATCCTCCATCGCCGGATAGAGCACTTCTTCAACCGTCCGCGGCAACCGGTGGATTTCGTCAATAAACAGCACATCGCCAGGCTCAAGAGAGGTCAAAAGCGCCGCCAAATCGCCGGGCCGCTCGAGCGCGGGGCCGGACGTCGTCCGCAGCCTGACCCCCATTTCATTCGCAATCACAGCGGCCAGCGTCGTTTTCCCAAGCCCCGGCGGACCATACAGCAGCACATGGTCAAGCGTCTCCTCGCGCAGCTTGGCCGCTTCAATGAACACCCGCAAGTTTTCTTTCACTTTATCTTGCCCGATATACTCATGCAAATATTGCGGACGCAAACTCGGTTCCAATGCCGCCTCGCCGCCTAGGGCAGCGCTGGATACGATCCGGTCATCCACCGCCATCCCTCCCTTCTCGGTTTCCTCCTTTCCTTACTTGAGCAAGAGCGCCAACGCCCGCTTCACATATTGCTCCGTCGACATCGCTTCACTGCGGAGCGCCGGAATGATTTTTTCAATTTCCCGCTCGGCGTAACCGAGCGCCTTGAGCGCAGCGACCGCCTCAGCCAGCTCTCCGGAAAGCGGGGCGGCCGAACGTGCAGCCGCCGGCGCCGCAAGCGCTCCGAGCTTCCCTTTTAAATCCAAAATCATTTGCCGAGCCGTCTTTTTGCCTACGCCTGGAAACTTGCATAAAAACGCCTCGTTTTCTTCCTCGATGGCCCGCGCCAGTTCATCAGGACGCCCGGCCGCCAAAATGGCAAGACCCCCTTTTGGACCGATGCCGGACACTTGAAGCAGCTTTGTGAACAAGTTGCGCTCTTCGCGCGTGGAAAACCCGTATAAAGCGTGCACATCTTCGCGCACATATTCGTATGTATACACCGTCACCACCGCCTCGCGGCTCTCGCGAAAGGCAAACGGATTCGGCGTAAAAATTTCGTAGCCGATGCCATGATGGTCAATGACGATATATTCCGGGCAGACGTAGTCGACGTACCCGCGGATAAACTCGATCAATGGAACGCTCCTCCCCTTTTCTCGTCCTTTCATTGTATCATATGATTTCATTATAGCAAAAAGAAATCCCGTGATGCGCATCGCACCACGGGCTTGTCGCCGCTTTACTGGACAACCGCAAAATGGCGGTACATTTCAATCACTTGTTCGTATTGTTCTTTCGAGAGGACGCGAATTCCTTGCTTTAATTTTTGCTGCTGGCGGCTTTCGAGCTTTTGCACGTCAATTTGGAAAAACGACTGGATAATTTCGCTCGATCGGCCCGGTTTGCCGTTAAAAATGGACAACGTGCCATCGTCTGTAATCCCGAAATAGCCGTTCGTTTTCAACAGCGGCGAAATGTCGTTGACCGTTTTGCGAAAGACGATCGTCTGATCATCGAGCGTCACGAGTTGCCAACCGCGATATTTTTTCCATATTTCTGTCATCGAATCGACGGTTTCGGTGACTTTCTCTTCGCTCATCTCTCCGTCTAAGTAATGCTGCTGCAACACAATGGTCATCTTGACCGGCGCAGCCGACACCCCATGGACCGGCAGCACGGCGGCAACAGCCAACAGAAGGGTGGAAAGAATTCGCATCATCCCGTTCCTCTCTTCCAGCATGGTGATTCCCTTACGCTCTTAGTTTCACCGTTGCTCTCCATTTTATTCCTATTCTGCTTAGCTTTTTTGCAAAGCGAGTTGCCGCCGATCGACAAAATTCCACCTCTTTTGGATAGACCATATACGGCGGACGGACGTACACCCCTTTTTCAAGCAACAATTGGCGGGCGCTGTCATTCGTCAAGCACCGATTCGTCCAGGTTATGGTATACCTCCTGAACGTCGTCATCATCTTCAAGAGTGTCGATCAACTTCAACATTTTTTTCAAATCATCGCCTTCGAGCGTCGTATACGTTTGCGGAATCATCGTGATCTCTGCGCTTGCAAACGTCAGCCCATGCTGTTCCAGCTGCTCCTTCACCGATTCAAACGACTCGGGCGCTGTATAAATTTCAAACGACTCATCGGTCGTTTCCATCTCCTCAGCACCGGCTTCGATCGCCAACAGCAGCAGCTCATCCTCGTCGATATCGTGCTGCTCGCGATCGACGATCAGCAGCCCTTTACGCTCAAACAAGTAGGAGACGCACCCCGTTTCCCCTAAGTTGCCGCCGTTTTTCGAAAAAGCGGCGCGTACGTTTGCGGCGGTGCGGTTTTTATTGTCGGTCAGGCAAACGACCATGACGGCGACGCCGCCCGGTCCGTATCCTTCGTAGCGAATTTCTTCATAGTTCGTTTGTTCTTGGTTTCCAGTTGCTTTTTTAATGGCCCGTTCAATATTATCGTTCGGCATGTTGGCTGCTCTTGCCTTCTCAATGACAAGACGCAAGCCGGGATTGGCCGCTGGATCTCCCCCGCCCATTTTCGCGGCAACGTAAATTTCTTTGGCCAGTTTCATAAACAGCTTGCCGCGCTTCGCATCTTGGGCGTTTTTCCGCCGTTGGATATTTTTCCATTTCGAATGTCCAGCCATCGGTCTTTCTCCTCTCATCGCAACGGAATGTTCCGAATACTACTATAACAAAAAACGCCGCAAATGTCAGCCGGAGCCGTCCATCAGGACACAAAAGGAGGCTGGCCCGAGACGCGGGTTCGGGTCAGCCCCTGCTTGGCTAGCGGGTGTTTCTCGGCCGCTCTTGAATCGTGTCATGATCGATGAAAATGGTGCGCAAATCGCGGCGGATTTCGTCCATGTTGATCGGCCCGCCTTGGCGAATGGTGTTGTCAATCGTGCGGACGCGGTGGTACATGCTCGAATTGGATGTAACGCGCACCCGTTTGCCCTTGGCGTACGGAGCAACTGCTTTGGCGACGCGCTGCTCGAGCCGCTCCGGATGGCGGGCATCGGTCGCAATCGCGATGAGCGCTTGGTCGCCGTATACGACGGCGCGCGCATCATCGACTCCACCGACTGCAGCGGCGCGGCGCGAAAGCTCCTCGGCCAGGCCGCCGTCATAACTCCGGTAATATGATGGATGCGGGTCGACGCTCAACGAATTTAAATGTCCGTGATAGTTGTAATCGCCGTCGCCAAAATCGACATCACCTGGAAGAGCCGGAACATCCGTATCAAACCGGGTCGCCGCCGGTCCGCCGAAGCGGCCTTCGTCCGCCAAATAATCAGTCGCCGGTCCGCGGCGCGCCCATATATAGTTGTTGTCGTAGTTGAGCGCGTTCGTCCCATAGCGGCCGTAACGGAAATCGTCGTTTCGTTCCGTCGAATAGTAGCCGATCGGCCTTGTCGCGTTGTTATAATGCTGAGCTCCCTCATTGGCCCCGTAATTGGCGCACGAAGCGAGCAAGCCGGCAGCCGACAGCACCCCAATCCATTTGACCGCTTGTCTCAATGGAAAACCCCCCTTGGTTTCCTTCGCCCACGGCTGGCCGAAAGCCAGCCTTACGTTTAGATTGCGGAAAACAAAGGGGGTTTATCGCTGTCAGTTCGCACCAATGAGGCAACAGCTAAAACTTCGGTGGCGCGATGGCCAGCTGCCGTTTATGATGCGAGCGTTCGTGCAGTTTTTCAATAATGTTCCGGTCCCGTTCCGGAATGTCTTCTCCTTTCAAGTATTTATCAATCATTTCGTATGTCGTGCCCATCTCGCTTTCATCCGTCTGCCCTTCCCATAATCCGGCGCTCGGCGCTTTCGTGATGATTTCCTCCGGGACGCCGAGCAGACGGGCCATTTCACGCACTTCGCCTTTCGTAAAGTGGATGAGCGGCACTAAGTCCACTCCGCCGTCGCCGTATTTCGTAAAGTAGCCGGTATGCCATTCGGCGGCGTTGTCCGTTCCGACGACAAGGTAGCCGTAGTTGTTGGCAACTGCATACAACGTCGTCATGCGCAAACGCGCCCTTGTATTCGCATCGCCGAGGCGCGCGCGCTCTTCGCTCCATTCCCCGATGGCTTTCAGCTCGGCCTCGACCGCGCCAAACAACGTCCGGTGCGCCTCGGTCAAATCGATGACCAAATGCCGGATGCCGCAGCTTTTCACCACTTTCAGCGCATCTTCCATATCTTTCGGATTGCTTTTGCAAGGCATGATCAGCCCCAGCGAATCGTCCGGAAAGGCACGCTTAATCAAATGGGCGACAACCGCCGAGTCGATGCCGCCGCTGATGCCGACGACCGCCCCGTTTAAACCGGCTGATGAGACTTGGTCACGCAACCATTGCACGATTTTGTCAATTTTTTCTTGCATCCGCCCTCGACTCCTTTTCCAAAGATTCCATTTCTCATTGTAGCATAGCATAAAGGCTGCGGACAAACCGTTCTCTCCGCTTGCGGTCAAACACAAGAAGGCGGCGGCGCGCTGCCGCCTGACGCCACTCGCGAAACACATCAGCCGGAAATAAGAGCGCATGCAAAAACCAGCGTTTTTCCAACCAACGGCGAAGCGGAGCGAAACGGGCGAGTGTTGAATATGACCAACCGATATACGGCAAGAGGCGATTGGCGTATTGGCAATAGTCAATCCCGGGCGAGGCAAGAGCGGCCGCGTCATAGTCGATGAGGTACATCTGGCCGGTTGTGGTGCGCAAAAAATTATGGGAGGCGACATCACCATGAATGATGGCAGCAGAATCCGCCGTCAACTCTGGAGCATGCTCGCGACACGTTGATAGACAGTAATCCGCCCAGCGCAGCGTAAATAAAATGTCTTCTTTGTCCATGATCGTTTCAACAACAGGCAAATGTCGGCAAAACTCCTCATAGCGGCGCCGCCATTTGTCATACAGCTGCGCACGCGGCAGCCCCATCGCCTCCTGCTTGCTGCTGGCGATGTTTGCCGTTATGGTATGGTAACGTTCGAGCAAATGAAGTCCGTCAGCGGCGTCAGCCCAAGCGGCAAACGAGATTGGACGCGCTCCGGCTACATATTCCGTCAGCAGCCAATAGCATCCGCCGGCTTCAACCACTCCTCCGCGCCCGATCGGCATAGGGGCCGGCGCGGCGGAAAAACCGGTCTTCCTTAATGCGGCAAGAAGCCAGGCGTGCCGCGCGGCCGCAACAGGAAAGCGATACGCTTTGGCGACAAACATTCCTTGCCGGGCGGCAATGGCGAAGACATGCGGTTTCAATGCCACAACTTGTTGAATAACAAGCCGATATTGGCGGTCAAGAAGAAAAAAGAGACGGCCGACGGCGTCTCTTTCGATTGGATTATTGTTCTTCACCATGTTCGCTCTCCTCATCCGGCGGCCCGGCAAACAGGCGCGGGCTGGCGGCCGGCGGAGCAGGCGAAGGCGCATACCCAGGCGGGCTTGTCGGGTAGACGACGCCCGGCCACGGAAGCGGCGCCGCCTGTTGTGGGGCATACCCGTATGGAGCCGGCGGCACGTACATGCCAGGCGGTGCATACCCCCCATAGTGCGGAACCGGCGAATATACAGGCATATAGGCAACTGGCGGATACCCAGCCGGAGGCGCATACACCCCGGGCGGCGCGTATCCCGGCGAAGCGAAAGCGGCTCCCGCTGGCGGCGCCGGCGGGATGGCAGCCCCATGTCCACCCGGCCCAAGAAGCGGTGGGGACTCCGCCGATTCACTGCTGCTTTCACTGATGCCTGGATAAGGTGCTGCGCCGCTTTCTGGGCTTTCCCCGGCCGGCGGATTGGGCAACGGAGAATACGGCGGCATCGCTGGCAACGGCGGCACATAAAACCCTGGCCCCGGCAAAATCGGCGTCACCGGCACACATCCTTGATCACTGCCAAACGCCGGCGCTGGCGGCGGCGCGACCGGAACGTATGGAATGTTCGGAAGCGGCGGCGCTTCATCACTTTCCGATTCCATCTGCTCCCCTTTCAGTTTATCCGGGCTTTCTCCTGTTTCCTCTTTCATAATGCCAGGTAAAATATTGCTCGGCTTCGGCGGAATCGGCGGCAGATTCGACAACGATTTGGCAAATGAAACGTGAGAGGACGCAGCGGCCGGCGGGATCGTATGCACAAACGGCGGTTCGACAGTCGGCGTTTTCGCTCCCTCGGCGTTCGCGGCATTTGGCGCCCCATTGACCGGCACATTCGGTGTTTCATTTACTGGTGCGTTTGGTGTTTCGTTGACAGGTACTTTCAGCTCCTCTTTCCCCGTCGCTTTCGGCGCTTCGTTGGCCGGCGCCTTCGGGGCTTCCTTCCCCGCCGCTTTCGGCGCTTCGCTGGCCGGCGCCTTCGGTGCTTCCTTCACCGCCGCTTTCGGCGCTTCGCTGACCGGCGCCTTCGGTGCTTCCTTCCCCGCCGCTTTCGGCGCTTCGCTGACCGGCGCCTTCGGTGCTTCCTTCACCGCCGCTTTCGGCGCTTCGYTGRCCGGCGCCTTCGGTGCTTCCTTCCCCGCCGCTTTCGGCGCTTCGTTGGCCGGCGCCTTCGGTGCTTCCTTCCCCGCCGCTTTCGGCGCTTCGTTGGCCG
>NZ_PIJG01000038.1:0-31403 GCF_002809955.1 Geobacillus sp. Manikaran-105 | reverse complement strand
TTGCCCTTCCTTGAGCGCTTGCACCTCGCCTTCGAGGCGCGCTTGCCCTTCCTTGAGCGCTTGCACCTCGCCTTCGAGGCGCGCTTGCCCTTCCTTGAGYGCTTGCACCTCGCCTTCGAGGCGCGCTTGCCCTTCCTTGAGTGCTTGCACCTCGCCTTCGAGGCGCGCTTGCCCTTTCTTGAGCACTTGCACCTCGCCTTCGAGGCGCGCTTGCCCTTCCTTGAGCACTTGCACCTCGCCTTCGAGGCGCGCTTGCCCTTCTTGAAGCGCTCGGACATTTCCTTCGATCCGATCGAGCCGCACGTGGATGGGATTGAGCTTTTGGTCAAGCAGTTCGGCCATCATTTGCACGAGTTCGGCTTGCCCCATCGTTTCACCTCCTTTTCCCCATTGTATCATTGTCTCGGTCAACGCGATAGTATAGAAAAAGAGATTTTCTCCCTAATTTCGACAACGGCAAAGCTCAACACAAAGCCGCAAAATTTGCTTTTCACCGCGCGAAATCAAAACAAAAATCGTTTTTTGTCCATGTTCTAAAATCCGCTTCAGCGAGTGAACCTACGGTAAAGAGCCAGGCAGGCTGATACATAGGCAACCCCGAGCAAAAACCCACCAAGCACATCAGATGGATAATGCACTTGCAGACTTAACCTGCTTAAGCCAGTCAACAGGGCAAGCGCTCCAAAAACGCCGTAAATCGCGGCCCGCTCGCCTCGCTTCGTGCGCGTTTGCGCCAAAAAGTACGCCAAAATCAACAAGTAAATCGTCCCGATCATCGCGTGGCCGCTTGGAAAACTAAATCCACCGATTTCAGCATGAGGAGGTCGAGGCCGTCCAATGATATGTTTTAGCCACTCATTGATGCCATATCCCCCGCCAACAGCGGCCACAACCAACACCATTCCGTAGACGTCGCGGCGAAAAAACCATAAACCAATGACAAGCATAATGCTGATGATGCCAATCGTCTTTCCATCGCCAAGAAACGTAAACGGATCAAGCCAATTCCAATAATCAAACAGACGCAGCCCCTCTTCATCCATTCTCTCTGTCCATCCAGCGGCCACGCCTGTCCAAACAAGCAAAAAAAGGCCCAGACTCATAGCCGCGGTGATCCATAATCGTCGATTCATGTTGAGCATCACTCTCCTTCCATCTCTTTCTTTTCCCTCCAAACGAAAAAAATCCTCCTTAAAAAGCGATGCTTTTTAAGGAGGAGGGGATCACCACGGCAACTTCGTCTCTCCCATCAGGAACCGATCGACTTCACGAGCCGCCCCGCGGCCTTCGTGGATGGCCCAGACAATTAAACTTTGGCCGCGGCGGGCGTCGCCGGCGGCAAACACGCCCTCGATGTTTGTTGTATATTTGCCGTATGGGGCTTTCACTTTGTTGTTGGCCGTTTCAACGCCAAACTGCTTCAACAACGGCTGCTCCGGCCCTTCAAACCCGATGGCGATAAACACCAAATCGCACGGCCATACTTGTTCCGTCCCCGGAATTTCTTTAAAGATCGCTTTGCCGTTTTCATCGATGATTTTTTCCATTTGAATCGTATGCAGCTCTTTCACGCGGCCGTGCTCGTCTCCAACGATTTTCTTTGTTTGAATGCAATATTGACGCGGGTCGGCGCCGAATTTCGCTTTTGCTTCTTCATACGCGTAGTCGAGCGTAAAGACGAGCGGGTATTGCGGCCACGGGTTGTGGTCCGGGCGCTTGTTTGGCAGCGCTGGGTGTTTGCCGAACTGGACGACGCTTTTGCAGCCTTGGCGCAGCGCGGTCGCCACGCAGTCGGCGCCCGTATCGCCGCCGCCGATCACAATGACATGTTTGTCTTTGGCATCAATAAACTGGCCATCGGCAAAGTTGGAATCCAATAAACTTTTCGTCACGCCGGTCAAATAATCCATCGCAAAATGGACGCCCTCCAGCTCCCGGCCTTCAATGGCCAAATCGCGCTGCTTTTGCGCACCGATGCACAAGACGACGGCGTCGTACTGAGCACGCAGTTCGTCAGCCGTAATATCTTTGCCGACTTCGGTGTTCGTAATAAACGTGATGCCTTCCTCTTCGAGCAGACGCACCCGCCGCTCGACCACTTCTTTTTCCAACTTCATATTCGGAATGCCGTACATCAATAAGCCGCCGATGCGGTCAGCCCGCTCATACACCGTCACCGAATGGCCGGCTTGGTTGAGTTGGTCAGCGCAGGCGAGCCCAGCCGGGCCAGAGCCGACGATGGCCACCTTTTTCCCCGTGCGCGTCTTCGGAATGCGCGGTTTCACCCATCCCTCGGCAAACCCTTTATCAATAATAGCCCGTTCAATCCCTTTAATGGCAACCGCTGGGTCGGAAATCGCCACCGTGCATGACCCCTCGCACGGCGCCGGGCAGACGCGGCCGGTGAATTCCGGGAAGTTGTTCGTTTTCAACAAACGATCAAGCGCTTCTTTCCAACGGCCTCGGTACACCAAATCGTTCCATTCCGGGATCAAGTTGTGCACCGGACACCCCGAAGTCAGGCCGTTTAGCTCCAATCCCATATGACAAAACGGCGTGCCACAGTCCATACAGCGGGCACCTTGGCGGGCCAGCACGTCTTCGGAAAACGGCTGCGTGTATTCTTTCCAATCATCAAGACGGGAAAGCGGATCGCGCTTTTTCTCTTCCTCGCGTGCATATTCCATAAATCCTGTTGCTTTTCCCACGATGGTTCCCCTCCTTCTTTCCGTACGTATCCTCTCTTCTCTCATGCGGCCTTCCCGCCTGTTGGCCGATCAAAAAGCGGGCCCCGCGAAGCCGCGGAGCCGAAGCGGCGTCGTCACTTCGCGGCCAATCGCAAGCCACAGCGTTACTTCGCCACCGCTTGCAGCTGATGGACGCCGCCGACAGCCGCTTTTTTCTGTTTTGCCACCGTTTCAAACGCCGCCATGACAGCTTCTTCGTGCGAAAGCCCGGACTGTTCGAGCGTTTCGATCGTCTCAATCATCAGTTTGTAATTGCGCGGAATAACCTTGACGAAGCGGCGGACGTAATCGTCCCACTCGTCGAGCACCAATGCAGCCCGCGGGCTTCCTGTATAGCGGTAATGGTTTTCGATCATCCGACGCACGTCGCGAATTTCTTCCTCGTCTTCGAGCCGCTCAAACGAGACGAGCTCAAGGTTGGCGGTTTGCTGCCAGCTGTCTTCATCGGCAAGAACGTAAGCGATCCCACCGGACATGCCGGCGGCGAAGTTTTTGCCAACCGAACCGAGGATGACGACGCGGCCGCCGGTCATATATTCACACCCGTGATCGCCGACTCCCTCAACAACGGCATGGACGCCGCTGTTGCGGACGCAGAACCGCTCCCCAGCGCGGC
The DNA here is from genome assembly GCF_002809955.1 of Geobacillus sp. Manikaran-105. Lineage (NCBI taxonomy): Bacteria > Bacillati > Bacillota > Bacilli > Caryophanales > Anoxybacillaceae > Geobacillus > Geobacillus sp. Manikaran-105. The sequence continues at coordinate 28,040 of NZ_PIJG01000038.1, read as the reverse complement.
CGCGAATGTACGCTTCGCCGCTCGTCGCCCCGTAGAAAGCGACGTTGCCGATAATGACATTGTCCGCTGCGGCAAACGGCGCCTCATGCGGCGGACGGACGATCACTTTGCCGCCGGAAAGCCCTTTGCCGACGTAGTCGTTCGCGTCGCCGACGAGCTCGAGCGTCATCCCTTTCGGCACAAACGCCGCAAAACTTTGCCCGGCCGATCCGGTGAAATGGAGGCGGATCGTATCATCCGGCAGCCCTTCCTCGCCGTAGCGCTTCGAGATTTCGCTTCCTGTCATCGCCCCGACCGTGCGGTGGACGTTGCGGATGGCGAGGTGAAGTTCGACCGGCTCCTGCCGCTCAAGCGCTGGCTGCACCGCCGGTAAAATTTCCGTATAGTCGAGCGTCTCTTCCATTCGATGGTTTTGCCCTTTGCTGCCTGTGCGCGGGCCATCGACTTGATACAAGAGGCGAGACAAGTCAAGATGTTTCGCTTTCCAATGCGCTTTCGCCCGTTCGCTCACTTTTAAGACGTCAACGCGGCCGACCATTTCGTCGATCGTGCGGAATCCGAGTTCCGCCATCATTTCCCGCACTTCCTGAGCGACGAAATACATGAAATTGACGACATGATCCGGCTCGCCGGTAAATTTCTTGCGCAGCTCCGGATTTTGCGTCGCCACGCCGACCGGACACGTATCCAAATGACAGACGCGCATCATGACACAGCCTAAAACGACGAGCGGTGCCGTCGCAAATCCGAATTCTTCGGCCCCAAACAGCGCCGCCATCACAACGTCACGGCCGGTCATGAGTTTGCCGTCGGTTTCTAGAACGACGCGGTCGCGCAACCCATTGAGCATGAGCGTCTGGTGCGTTTCCGCCAATCCAAGCTCCCACGGCAGGCCGGCATGTTTAATACTCGTTTTCGGCGAAGCGCCCGTGCCGCCGTCATAGCCGCTGATGACAATGACATCGGCGTTCCCTTTCGCCACGCCAGCGGCGATCGTGCCAACGCCGGCTTTGGCGACGAGCTTGACGCTGATGCGCGCATCTTTGTTGGCGTTTTTCAAATCATAAATGAGTTGGGCCAAATCTTCAATCGAGTAAATGTCATGGTGCGGCGGCGGGGAAATGAGCTCGACTCCCGGCGTTGAGCCGCGCACTTTGCCGACCCACGGATACACTTTATTGGCCGGAAGCTGCCCGCCTTCACCTGGTTTTGCTCCTTGGGCCATTTTGATTTGCAATTCATCGGCATTGACCAAATAATGGCTTTTTACGCCAAAACGTCCGGACGCCACTTGTTTGATCGCGCTGCGGCGCCAGTCGCCGTTTTCATCTTTCACATAGCGGGCCGGGTCTTCGCCGCCCTCGCCGCTGTTGCTTTTTCCGCCGATCCGGTTCATGGCGATCGCCAGCGCCTCATGGGCTTCCTGGCTGATCGAACCGAACGACATGGCCCCTGTTTTAAAGCGGCGGACGATCGACTCGACCGGTTCGACTTCCTCAATCGGCACCGGTTGCCGGCTCGAATCGAAATCGAACAAATTGCGCAAGAACGTCAACTGTTCTTCATTGGCCAGTTTCGAATATTGTTTATAGAGGTTGTAATCGTTTTTCCGGCACGCCCACTGCAGCAAATGGATCGTCTTCGGGTTGAACGCGTGATGTTCGCCGTTGCGTCGCCATTGCAGCTCGCTGCCCGTATCCAGCACATCGTCTTCGTACCGTGCGTCAAATGCGGACTCATGGCGCATTTTCGCTTCTTTGGCGATTTCCGCAAGCCCGATGCCGCCAATTTGCGATGCCGTGCCGGTAAAGTATTCATCAATGACATCGTTGCTGATGCCGACCGCTTCAAAAATTTGTGCGCCGCGGTAGCTTTGCACAGTCGAAATCCCCATTTTCGACATCACTTTGACAACGCCGTCAACGGCTGCCTTCATATACGTTTTCACCGCTTCGCGGTACGACAAGGCGATCGTGCCGTTTTCTGACGCCTGGCGGATGGTCTCGAGCGCCAAGTACGGGTTGATGGCGTCCGCCCCGTAGCCGATGAGCGCCGCAAAATGGTGCACTTCCCGCGCTTCGCCGCTTTCGACAAGCAGGCTGACGTTCGTGCGCGTCCCTTTGCGGACAAGGTGTTGATGAAGCCCGCTTACCGCCAGCAACACCGGAATCGCCACATGCGTGTCATCAACGCCGCGGTCGGACAGCACAAGAAGCGCCGCCCCGTTTTCGATCGCTTCATCCGCTTTGGCAAACAGCTCATCAAGCGCCGTTTTCAAATCGTCGGTAAACAACGTCGGCAGCACCGCGCACGCAAATTCCGGGTGTGGATTCGCTTTTAACGCCGCCAGTTCTTCGTTCGTCAACAGCGGCGTCTCAAGGCGAATGCGCCGCGCCGCTTTGGCGTCCGGATGCAAAATATTCCCTTCTTTGCCGAGCAGCGTCATCGTTGACGTGACGACATATTCGCGGATGGCGTCAATCGGCGGATTTGTCACTTGGGCAAACAGCTGCTTGAAGTAGTTGAACAAGCTTTGCGGCCGCTCGGACAGCACGGCAAGCGGCGCATCCATGCCCATCGCCCCCGTCGGATCTTTCCCCTCCGTCGCCATCGGCAAAATCGTTTTTTCCACATCTTCAAACGTGTAGCCGAACGCTTTTTGCAGCTTGACAAGCTGCTTCGGCGCTTCGACGTCCTCCGGAATTTCCAGATCGCCAAGCGTGATCATTTGCTCGTTGATCCATTGGCGATATGGCTTTTCATGAGCCATTTCTTCCTTGATTTCCTGGTCAGAGATGATGCGCCCTTGCTCGAGGTCAACCAACAGCATTTTCCCCGGGCTCAGCCGTTCCTTATATAAAATGTTGTTCGGGTCAACATCGATGACGCCGACTTCGGATGAGAAAATAATATAGTCGTCTTTGGTGACATAATAGCGGGCCGGACGCAAACCGTTCCGGTCCAAAATGGCGCCGATTTGCTTGCCGTCGGTGAACGAAATCGCCGTCGGTCCGTCCCACGGCTCCATGAGACAGCTGTGGTACTCGTAAAACGCCTTTTTCGCCCCGTCCATCTGCTCATCCCAAAACCACGGTTCCGGAATGAGCATCATCGCGACATGGGCCGGCTTCCGGCCAGCGAGAACGAAAAATTCAAACGCATTGTCCAAAATCGACGAGTCGCTGCCGTTCGTATCCAAAATCGGCACGACTTTTTCCAAATCCGCGCCGAACGCTTCGGACACAAATTGTTTCTCGCGCGCCGCCATCCAGTTGACGTTGCCGCGCAGCGTGTTGATCTCGCCGTTATGGATCAAGTAGCGGTTCGGATGGGCCCGCTCCCAGCTCGGAAACGTGTTCGTGCTGAAGCGCGAGTGCACGAGAGCAAACGCCGAACGGAACCGTTCATCTTGCAAATCCAAATAAAACGCATCGATTTGTTCCGGCGTCAAAAGCCCTTTATACACGATCGTCCGGCTCGAGAAGCTCGCTACATAGCACTCGTTGTGTTCCACACATTTTTCGAATTGTTTGCGGATCACATACAGCTTCCGTTCAAACGCCAACTCATCAGCCACGTCATCACTTGCCGCGACAAACACTTGACGGACGAACGGCTTGCTTTGCCGCGCCAGTTTGCCAAGCTTGTCGTTGTCAACGGGCACGGTCCGCCAACCGAGCAGGCGCTGCCCCTCTTTCGCAACGATTTCATTGAATTTCGCTTCGTAATACGCCCGCTTCTCTTCCTGTTCCGGCAAAAAGAACATTCCGACCCCGTAGCGCCCTTTTTCCGGCAAGTTCATCCCACCGCACACCGCTTGAAAGTACTCATGCGGAATTTGCGTCATAATGCCCGCGCCATCACCTGTTTCCGGATCGCTTCCTTGTCCGCCGCGGTGTTCAAGCTGGCGAAGCATATGGAGCGCTTTTTCGATAATGTCATGTGACGGTTTTCCTTTCAAATGAGCATAAAACCCGATCCCGCATGCATCATGTTCAAATTCCGGGCGATACAGCCCTTGTGCTTCCGGTAATCCGTAGTGTTTCATGCTGCCTTCCCCTCCCGTTCCGAATTGTCTGTAATATTCATTGTAGTTTTCAAAATTAATATAAACAATATATAATTTAGATAAAATCCATCTCTTTTTGCGATCAATCAAAAGGAGGGAGAAAAATGGAGCTGCGGCAACTGCAATATTTCGTGGAAGTCGCCCGGCGCGAACACGTCTCCGAAGCCGCCGACGCCCTCCATGTCGCGCAGTCGGCGATCAGCCGGCAAATTGCCAACCTCGAAGCGGAGCTTGGCGTGCAGCTGTTTGAACGGGAAGGGCGAAACGTGAAGCTCACCCCGATCGGCCGCCATTTTTTGCCGCACGCCGAAGCGGTGTTAAAGGCGGTCGAGGATGCAAAGCAACAAATCGAAGAGTATTTGGACCCGGAACGCGGAACGATTAAAATCGGGTTTCCGACAAGCCTGGCAAGCCACATGATGCCGATGGTCATCTCCGCCTTTAAAGCGGAGCACCCAAACGTCTCGTTCCATCTCCGCCAAGGGTCGTACTATTATTTAATCGAAGCGGTGAAAAAACGGGAGATCGACCTTGCCTTTCTCGGACCGATTCCGGTTCGTGAAATCGGCATTAAAGGAGAAATTTTGTTTTCCGAACCGTTTGCCGCCCTCCTGCCGAACAGCCATCCGCTCGCCCGCCGCGACCGGATCGTATTGAACGAACTGCGCCATGATCCATTTGTAACGTTTCCAAAAGGATACATTTTGCATCAAATCGTTATTGACGCTTGCCACCAAGCCGGATTTTCGCCCAACATTTCATCGGAAGGCGAAGATCTCGATGCCATTAAAGGGCTTGTCTCCGCTGGCATCGGCGTGACCCTCCTGCCGGAAAGCGCCTTGTCGGAAAGCCTTCTTCGCTACGCCGCCAAAGTGCCAATCGAGATGCCGCAAGTAAAGCGCAACGTCGGCATTATCATTTCCGACCACCACGAACTCGCTCCGTCGGTGAAAGTGTTTTACCGGTTTGTGAAAGACTTTTTCGCGGAGCTCGAGCGGTATCAATTGCGGGGGTGAACGCTCCCCCGCCTACGCTCACGTCGAAAAATGGGTTCGAGATCACAAAAAAAAAGACGCAGGTGCTTCCCCCTGCGTCTTTCCTTTCTTCTTCTGCACACTTCCCCTTTCCGTCGCCTTCACTCATCAAGGATCATTCAAAAAGAAGATGTGGAGAGCACCAAGTTCGGACGCTGCTTCCGTTCGATTGCGTCCGAACGTCATCCTAACCGCACGACCGTCCGGCCGCGCAGCTCGCCGCGCAAAATGCGCTCAAGCGCTTGCGGCAATTCAGCGAGCGAAATTTCTTGAACAATCCGCTCCAAATCCGGCTTTAAGTCGCCAGCGAGCCGCTCCCAAATGCGCAAACGCAAATCCATTGGACAATAGACGGAATCAACGCCAAGCAAGCTGACGCCGCGCAAAATGAATGGATGGACGGTTGTCGGCACCTCGACGCCGCCTGTCAACCCACTCACCGCCACCGCTCCGCCGTAGCGGATGCGGCTTAACACCGTCGCCAGCGTCCGGCCGCCGACCGGGTCGACCGCCGCGGCCCAGCGCTGCTTATCAAGCGGACGAATGCGTTCAGCCGTGACGTCTTCGCGCGTCAACACTTCCTTGGCGCCGAGGGCGCGCAAATAGTCGTGCTCCGCCGTTTTGCCTGTGCTCGCTTCCACCGTATAGCCGCGCTTCGATAGCATCGACACAGCCAGACTCCCGACGCCGCCCGTCGCCCCCGTGACAAGCACCGGTCCGCGTTCCGGCGTCAACCCATGCTCCTCAAGACGGTGAATGGACAATGCCGCCGTGAACCCAGCCGTGCCGATCGCCATCGCTTCTTTCAACGTCAACCCTTTTGGCAGCGGCACGAGCCAATCGCCGTGCAGGCGAGCATATTCACTGTAGCCCCCGAAATGCGTCACACCGATTTCATATCCGGTCGCGATCACCTCGTCCCCTTCGCGGAAGCGCGGATGTTGCGACGAGACAATCACCCCGGCCAAATCAATTCCCGGCACGAACGGATACGTTTTCACAATTTTGCCGTCCGGAATGGACGCCAATCCATCTTTGTAGTTGACGCTTGAATAATGGACGCGGACAACGACGTCGCCTTCCGGCAAATCATCCATGGATATCGTCTGCACGCCGGCGGTAAATTCTGTTTCGGTTTTGTTGACGACAAACGCTTGAAATGCGGACATCATTCCTCTCCCTTTCTTCATGCATTCTTCTCTCATGTCATTCGACAACCAAACGCCAGATTCCTTTTCTGAACCAAAAAGCCCCTCACTTCCACCTGTGGGCGTAAGCGAACGATGAATAAACGTCTAATGAAAGGTCCTCCCTACACTTCCTTGATTTCTTTTGGTACACTGTAAACAAGCGTATCTTTAAAATGAAAGAGGGTGGAACAATGGGCAATATCCCTGACTTGAACAAAATTTACACGTACGCTGACTGGAAAACATGGGAAGGCCGCTGGGAACTGATAAATGGAAAAGCGTATAATATGACGCCTGCTCCATCTTCGGAACATCAATTTGCCGTCGGAGAATTGTATTTTGCTTTGCGCCATTTTTTCCAAAACCAACATTGTTACGTCTTTACGGCGCCGTTTGATGTATTCCTTAGCAAAAATGAAACGTATGAAACCCCTGATGACATTGTCCAACCCGATATTGCCGTGATTTGCAATAAAAAACAGATTGTCCAAAAAGGATGTTACGGGGCGCCTGCGCTAGTTGTTGAAGTTTTGTCACCTTCAACCGCTTTAAAAGATTACAACGAAAAATTTTACACGTACCAACACTATGGCATTGCAGAATATTGGATCGTCGATACGGCTAACAAAATGATTCATGTATACCATTTGCACGAAGGAGCCTATCAACGGCATGCCACATACGGGCAACAAGACACGCTGCATTCCGCACAATTTAAGGACTTAGCTATTCCACTAACGTATGTATTTGGATGGAGTTAAAACGGTTCTGACCATTCAGTGTTCATGATCGATCTTTCGTCAAACGCACAGGAATCGATGATCGGGCAGCCGGCCCTAAGGCAGATGTCTAAGAATCTCCCATCTCGAAACCGGGAGAACGTCCAACCCTAGCGACAGCGGCCTGCTTCTATGTTTTTCCGAATGTCTGCACGAAGGCAAACAAAACACCAGCCTGTCGACCCAAGCTGGCGTTTGTTCTTCTTATTGAATGGCCGCTAGCGCCCCGCTCAAGACGCGGACCACAAACGAAAGTTCATCATCCGTGATGCAAAGCGGCGGCGACAAGGTGAGCACGTTGTTGTACCCGGCGACCGTCGTTCCGTTTTTGCCGATGATGAGGCCGTTTTCTTTGCATCGATGGATCACTTGATTGACAAGCGACACATCGAGCGGCTCTTTCGTCGCTCGGTCGGCGACCAATTCAATGCCGACAAGCAGCCCTTTGCCGCGCACATCCCCGACGTACGGATGGTCGGCCAGTTTCGTTTTCAGTGCCGAAAGCAGCCATTCGCCCGCTTCACGCGAACGGTCAAACAGACGCTCCTCCTCCATAATCTCGATGTTTTTCAGCGCCACCGCACAAGCAGCCGGGTGGCCGCCAAACGTATTGACATGGCGGAAGTAGTCGTATTCATCCGTTCCCTTGAACGCTTCATAAATCTCTTTTCGCACCGCCGTTGCCGCCAGCGGCAAATACGCGCTCGTAATGCCTTTCGCCATCGTGATAATGTCCGGCTTGACGCCGTAGTGTTGAAATCCGAACGCCGCTCCCGTCCGGCCGAAGCCGCAGATGACTTCATCGACAATCAGCAAAGCCCCGTGTTTTTCACACACGTCTTTGACCGCTTTCATATACCCGTCCGGAGGAATGAGCACACCGCCCCCGGTGATGATCGGCTCCATAATGACGGCCGCAATCGTTTCACTCAACTCCCACGTCATGACATCATCAATGGCCTTGACCGCCCGCAACCGGCGCGGGTCATCCGCCGCATCCGGGTCGCGGTATACATCCGGCGGCGGCACGTGGATGAACCCTGGCGCGAGCGGTTCGTATTTGTATTTCCGTTGCGCCTGCCCGGTCGCTGAGAGCGCCCCCATGGAATTCCCATGGTACGCCCGGTAGCGGGAAATGATTTTGTACCGGTGATGCTCCCCGCGTTGCTGATGGTATTGGCGGGCGATTTTAAACGCCGTTTCGTTCGCTTCCGACCCGCTGTTGGAAAAGAAAATCACATACTCATCGCCTAACAGTTCGTTGAGCTTTTCCCCGAGCTCGATCGCCGGACGATGGCTTTGCGTGAGCGGGAAATACGCCAGCGTCTTCAGCTGCTCATACGCCGCTTCGGCGAGTTCCTCGCGCCCATAGCCGACGTTGACGCACCAGAGCCCGGCCATCGCATCCAAATACTGGCGTCCAGCTGCATCCGTCACCCAGCAGCCTTTCGCTTCGGCCGCAATCAGCGTTGCTTGTGGGTTATACGGCTTCATCGAATGCCAGATATATCGGTCATCTTTGTCGAGCCACAGTTGGTGGGTTTGTTCAGTTTGCATGATTCTCTGCCCCTTTCACCCAACACAGGTTAAAAATCAAACCGGGAAGTAATCATCTTTTTGCGCGTGTAAAAATTCACGCCATCTTTTCCATTCACATGAAGATCACCGTAAAACGAATCTTTCCAGCCAGAGAACGGGAAAAACGCCATCGTCGCCGGCACGCCGACGTTAATGCCCAACATCCCCGCATCGGCCTCTTCACGGAATTTCCGGACGGCCTTCGCATCCTTTGTATAAATCGTCGCCCCGTTCCCATACCGAGACTTCCGAATATAGCTGAGCGCTTCATCTAAATCATTGGCCCTCAGCAAACTTAATACAGGTGCGAAGATCTCTTCTTTCGCGATCGTCATATCCGGAGTGACATAATCAAAAATCGTGGGACCTAAAAAATTGCCTTCGGGTCTATCATCCATTTCCTTTCGCCCATCGCGCAGCAATACCGCGCCCTCTTCAATCCCCTTTTGAATGTAGCCTAGCACCTTTTCACGATGAGACTGCCGAATGACCGGGGTTAATAACACTTCCGGATCTATGCCATTCCCAATAATCAACTCATCTGCTTTTTGTTTCAACCGACGGACGAACGTTTCGTTTTCCCCGACAATCACGACTGCACTGCAAGCCATGCAACGCTGGCCCGCGCTGCCAAACGCTGAGCTGATCACATGTTGTACGGCCGTCTCTACATCCGCATCTGGCATGACAATATGATGATTTTTCGCCCCCGACAACGCCTGCACTCGTTTGCCTTGCGCTGCTGTCCGTTCATACACGTACTTGGCCACTGGCTGTGAACCGACAAATGAAATCGCACGAATATCCTCATGATCAATCAAGGCATTGACCACCTCATGCGCTCCATGAACGACATTGAGCACTCCAGGAGGGGCACCTGCCTCCGTAAACAGTTCTGCTAACTTATTGGCCAAAATGGGCGTCCGTTCCGATGGCTTCAATACAAACGTATTGCCGCACACAATCGCCAACGGGAACATCCAAAGCGGCACCATCATGGGGAAGTTGAACGGAGTGATCCCTGCCACAACTCCCAACGGATAACGAAACATTTCCGAGTCAATCTCTTCGGCAATATTCGACAGCGATTCCCCCATCAGCAAAGTCGGAGCGCCGGCCGCAAACTCCACGCATTCAATCCCCCGTTGAATTTCTCCGTACGCTTCTTTATACGCTTTGCCATTTTCCTGTACGACAAGCTCCGCTAATTCCTCATGATGCTGGTTTAACAAATGGTGAAATGAAAACATAATCCGCGCTCGTTTGGGAACAGGGACATCTTTCCACGTCGCAAACGCTTTCTTGGCTGCTTGCACCGCTTGATCGACATCCTCTTTGGTTGAGATCGGAACACGCGCCAACACTTCCCCAGTCGCCGGGTTCGGGACTTCTAGCGTTTCTGTGCCACTCGATGCCACCCACTGTCCGCCGATATAGTTTTTGAGAACCGTTGTTTCCGGTTTGGTGATGGACATCAGATTCTCCTCCTTATTCCTATCTTTGTTCATGATCTAAATATTTTGTATTGTTACACAAAATTATCCTCCAGTTTTTGATTGCCTTCACTAGACAAAGCGTAAAAGCGATTAGCCTATTTATTCCACAATGTGACCAAATTTTGAAAATGTGCGCGCCTTGGACTGAGATTTTCATGTCGGTGGAGAGCAAAAAATTGCTCATGGATGTTTTTACGAAAGAAATCCCCCTAGAAGCCTACGGCATCTTCTGCTTTTCGCTTCTCAGGGGGGGAGACTTCTTACTTACAATCTTCGCAACCGATCATGCTGTACATATTTGTTTTCCATACTTTGCAATTGTAAATATTCATATGCCTTGATCATAAACTCAATAGCGAGCCGCTTTTCCGGATTCATAAAATCCTCTCCTAAAAGCGATTCTAGTTTTTGGATTCGATGATACAGCGTTTGCCTAACGACAAATAGTCTTTGTGCGGTTTCTTTTTTTGAACCGTTACACGCCAAATATACCTTTAACGTTTCCAACAAGTTTCCATTATATTTTTCATCGTATTGAAGAACAGGCTCTAAGTATTCCATGACAACTTCATACAAATCATTGTATTTATGAATAAGGGAAATAATTCGATAAATATGCAAATCCTCATAAAAACAGCTATTGGCCCTGCCGCCAAGATGATGTTGAATTTTGATCGTCTCTAAAGCTGTCCGATAACTTTTGTCCATATGAGAAACATTTTCGATAAATTTTCCGACCCCGACAACAAATTGAGGTAATTTCTTCTTTTGAATATAATCCGATTCAAGCAAAGAATTCAGTCCTATTTTCATTCGACTTTTCCATGTTTTCATTTCCCTGTTATTGATCATAATAAATACGATGCTGCTGTGAAAATCGACAGGAAATGTTGAAAAACCTTGTTGTTCAAAAATCGTCCGGCATAGCATTTTAAAGTAAATCATGTCTAAATTCGAGCATTGCTTCATTGAAGATTTAAAACGGACAACAAGCACTGTCCCTCCTTTTGGATTTGGGTCTGCCCCATACTCAGCCAAATAACTAAACACATTTTCAATGGAATGCTCTCCCTCTAGCCAGCTTTTCAACCACTCATTTTCTTCTACTCTCTTTTTTTCATCGACATACAAATCACGAAGCAGATGCTGTGCCAGCGCAGTTGCCGTACGATCCAAAATCAGCAGATCAAATTCGCTGATTTCCTTTCCGGTTGACACAATGGATAGCTCGGCATATTCATTCCCAAGAAATTGGATCGGTTGGGTGGCCACTCTTTTCTTGGAAGCTGCGTTGTCGTCAACTATCAACTGTTCTTCCTTAAATGTTTTGCTGTATTTAGGAAATATCTCCACCTCTCTGCCGTTTATTTTAAAAACTACTTGATGTCCCGAATAGTGGTGCAATAGTTTTAAAATTTCACTATAATGATCCATTGAAAGTAATTTTTTGTTTAATTGCTGTGAATATGATTCTAGTCCGGAGATGATTTCATAGTGTTGGTTAATTAAATAAGTGTGGATGTCTTGGGTGATCTCAACGAAAGGCACTTCTTTAAGAAAGAGAATGATCGGAAAGTGATGCGCATTCGCTAAATCGATTACTTCTTGCGGAACAGAAGGAGTATGCATACCGATTTCAATACATAATCCCGAAGCGTCACAGTTGATAAGCTGTTCTACAAACGATCGAAACAGTTCCTCATTTTCCTTCCATCCTACCCCAGTAGATAAAATCAGCTCTTTTCCGTTTAACAGATGATGGATTTTCGCAACTTCGACAACATGCACCCATTTTACAGTGCGGTTGAGCCCATTATGCCCTGCAACCACTTCAACATGTTCAAAATGTTTCCGCTTTAGAATATCAGAAACCGTTAATGTAGGAGTCTTCATACACTTTGTTTCACTCCCCTTACACCAATCATGGCAATACCATTTTAATTTAGGTAGCGTAAACGGTCGCTCCTGCTTCTATCACAAATTTTTATGTAACGGCTTGGCTATATATGGCCTTCTACGTTTCATTATACAGAAAGCAACATCATCGATCGCGTTTTATGTTATGAAATGTGACATTCATTTAGGCGATTCGCGCTCTGTTTCATGAAAACCAAAGCGCCGGCCCTGCCTCTATAATGATTAAGGATATATAGAGGAACTCGTTCCGGCGCTTATCGTGACGTGCATCATTCTTCTCTCTATTCGTGGTGTTTTCTGAGCTGGCGGATTAATAATGACGAAAAATATTTGCGTGCATCAGCGTTTGTAATATGCAGTGTTTGGATATCTCTTGTTTCTGACAAAGAGTCTTCTTTCTCAAATTCAACAAACGATCCGCTTAAATTTTCTTTTACGCTTTTCATATAGTATCCTTGTTCAATTAAGTAATCGATCTTTTCTCGCTCACGTAGAAACTGATGGTAAGTCATCACACACCCCCCGCTTCTCGTCGTAACCCGCATCCTTACCGCCAGGCACAGCTTGTTGGTGTTCAATGATTTATTTACGTTAGGACATTTTCACCACATCTTGGTCGGCCATTAGCGCCCCATATTTCGCGCGTTTAACATATTGGCCGTACCCCGGTTTCCCGACAAATTGTTTATCACGTACCACAAATTCTCCTCTACATAAAACCGACACGGGTTCCCCTGTTACTTTCATCCCTTCAAACGGATTATAATCCACAGCCATATGATGTGTTTCGGCTGAAATCACCCGTTCAACCGTTGGATCAAAAATGACTAAATCCGCATCCGCACCGACGGCAATGGTTCCTTTCTTCGGGAATAGACCAAACAATTTGGCGATTCTTGTTGATACAATATCAACAAACTGGTTGAGGGTAATTCTCCCTTTTTTCACTCCTTCACTGAAAAGAATACTCACCCGATCCTCAATAATAGGACCACCATTTGGGATTTTGGTAAAATCTCCCCTTCCTAATTCTTTTTGGCCTTTAAAATCAAATGAGCATTGGTCAGATCCGAGCGTTTGCAGCTGGCCGTTTTTCAAGGCATTCCATAGCACTTCTTGATGCCATTTCTCACGAAGCGGCGGTGACCATACATATTTAGCACCTTCAAAATTCGGCTTTTCTAAATAGGACTGATCGAGCACCAGATACTGGGGACAAGTTTCGCCCCATACATTCAACCCCTTATGGCGCGCTTCAGCAATTTTCTCTACCGCTTGAGCACACGATACATGAACGACGTACAATTGCGAACCAGCGAGTTCTGTCAATTGACAGGCGCGCCCCGTCGCTTCTCCTTCTAGCTCTGGAGGTCTCGTTAATGCATGATAAATCGGATCAGTATGCCCGTCCTCCAAGGCTTTTTTCGTTAAATAGTCAATCACGTCTCCATTCTCGGCATGCACCATGACAAGCGCTCCGAGTTCTTTTGCCGCGACTAGCGTCCGATACAAGGTTCCATCATCAGCTTGAAACACATCTTTATACGCCATAAATACTTTAAAGGAGGTAATTCCTTCTTCTTCGATCACTTTTGGAAGCTCTTCAAGCACATCGTCCGTTATTTCACTGATCATCAAATGGAACCCGTAATCGATCACCGCTTTCCCCGTCGCTTTGTTATGCCAAGTTTCAATCGCTTTTTTCAGGGGCTCACCTTTATTCGTTAAGCAAAAATCAATAATGGTCGTCGTCCCGCCAAATGCGGCGGCAATCGTCCCCGACTCAAAGTCGTCTTTTGTCACAGTGCCGCCAAACGGCATATCTAAATGGGTGTGCGGATCAATGCCTCCTGGAAACACATAACAACCTGTGGCATCAATCACTTCCGCTCCGCTCTCATCTAAATTTCTCCCGATTACTGCAATTTTCCCATCTTGAATGAGGAGATCGGCTTCATATATATCTGTAGCGGTGACAATTGTTCCATTTTTTATCAATTTTGTCATCATGATACCCTCCTTCATTTATAATGATTTGATATCCACACTGCAACCGCTTAGCCGGCCAAGGGCCACTTGCCGTTCATTCCATGTCATCGGGGGATGTTCGCTTGGCACTTCGACCATCTCAATCGCTCCGTCAACCGGACAGACGATGGAACATAAATTGCATCCTACACAATCTTCTTCGCGCACTTTTAAATATTCTTTTCCGTTTTCGTCTACGAGACGCTCAATGCATTGATGGGAAGCGTCTTCACAAGAAATGTAGCACTTATTGCACTGAATACAGCGCTCACGATGAATTCGCGCCACAACCTTATAATTGAGGTCCAAATCTCCCCAATCAGAATACTTTGACACTGATTTCCCTACAATATCCATTACGGAAGCAATTCCTTTTTCATCAAGATAGTGATTCAACCCTTCAATCATATCCTCGATAATCCGAAACCCATGGTGCATAACCGCCGTGCACACTTGAACTCCTGTCGCTCCCATTAACATAAACTCAACGGCATCTCTCCAATTGGAGATCCCGCCAATTCCCGAAATCGGAATGCGGATACGCGGGTGTCGCGCGCATTCGGCCACCATATTTAAAGCAATGGGTTTTACTGCTGGACCGCAGTATCCCCCGTGCGCCCCCTTTCCTGCTACATGTGGAATCGTATTCCACGTATCTAAGTCCACCCCCATGAGACTATTGATTGTGTTGATCAAACTGATGGCATCTGCCCCGCCTTGGGCAGCCGCTTCAGCGGTCGCCGTAATATCGGTAATATTAGGAGTTAATTTAACAATGACAGGGGTGCGTGCCACCTCTTTGACCCAATATGTTTGTCGTTCGACCAATTCTGGCACTTGACCTGATGCCGATCCCATCCCCCGTTCCGCCATTCCATGCGGACAGCCAAAATTGAGTTCCAACCCATCCACGCCCACATCTTCTACTCGCTTCACAATCTCATGCCATTTTTCGCGCTTGGGCTCGACCATCAAAGAAGCAACGACAGCCCGGTCAGGAAAACGTTTTTTCGTCTCATAAATTTCCTTTAAATTTTCCTCAAGAGGACGATCCGTGATTAATTCAATATTGTTAAAGCCCATGACTCGCTGTCCGTTAAAACTGATTGCCGCAAATCGGGACGATACATTCAAAATAGGTTCCCCTAATGTTTTCCATACCGCTCCTCCCCAACCCGCCTCAAATGCCCTTTGCACTTGATACCCCGAATTGGTGGGAGGGGCGGAAGCGAGCCAAAATGGATTGGGGGACTTGATTCCCGCTAAGTTAATGCTTAAATCAGCCATTGCCGTTCCCTCCTCTCATTTAGGCCGTTTCGCTTACTGCCTTTGTCAAATATCGATGAATCCCGTAAGCTGCTTCCTTCCCTTGCTGCGCTGCCACCACCACCATCGCTTCGCCTTTTCCTCTTTCAAAAATCACATCCCCACAAGCAAACACCTTCGGATTCGACGTTTGATAAGTTTCAGGATTCACCTTGACTACGCCATGATCATGCTCTAATCCAAAAGCTTCAATCAATTCGATATGGCGCTCTTGCCCAATGGCTTTAATGACAACATCAACCGGCATAATAAATTCCGATCCCTCAACCGGAAGAGGGCGGCGGCGGCCATCAGCGTCTGGTTCTCCCAATTCCATCCGAACGCATTCAACATGAGTAACCTTACCCTTACTGTCGCCAATAATCCTTTTGGGTGCTGTTAGCCAACGAAATTCGACACCATCCTGTTTGGCAAACTCATACTCAAATTCATAAGCTGTCATTTCTTCTTTCGTCCGGCGATATAAAATTTTTACATTTTCCGCTCCTAGACGCACCGAACAGGTAGCTGCATCAATCGCGGTATTTCCCGCACCTATCACAACTACCCTTTTCCCTACCAGCCGATCAGTCAACGGTTTTGTTTTCGTCTCTTTAATCAACTCAATGGCATCATATACTCCGTCCAAATCTTCTCCCGGGATTCCTAACTTTGGCACTTTCCCCATGCCAACAGCTAAAACAACAGCATCATAATTTTCTAGGAGCTCGTTTACTTCAATATCCTTACCAACCCTTGTATTCGTGCGGATTTGCACGCCTAAGCTTTTGATTTGATTGACTTCCCACAACGTGATATTTTGAGGGAGGCGAAAAGAAACAATGCCATACGTGTTTAGCCCGCCTGCTTGGTTCTCCGCTTCAAAAATGGTCACTTCATACCCAAGACGAGCTAGTTCTCTGGCCGATGATAATCCAGCAGGGCCGCCGCCGACAACTGCCACTGTTTTTCCATTTTTTCGTCCCGCTTGGAATAATACTTCTTTATTTCGGATCGCCCAATCGGTCGCATATCGCTGCAATTTTCCAATCATAATGGGTTTTGTAGAATGATTTAAAACACAAGCCCCTTCACATAATTCCTCTGTCGGACACACTCTTGCACAACTGGCGCCAACCGGGTTTGACAACATAATCGTTTTCGCTGACCCTTTTACATTCCCAGAAGCAATTTTTTTGATAAAAGCGGGGATATCAATCCCTGTCGGACAAGCTCGAATACAAGGAGCGTCATAACAGTACAAACATCGATTCGCTTCTTCCATTGCTTCTCGATCTGTCAAGCCAGGCTCTACTTCTTCAAAGTTCTTTTCCAAACGTGATTGCTCCATCTCCATCCCCCTCCACGCGTCATTTTTAAAGAAAGGGAATAGAGTCATTCCCTCCTCCCCTTTCTCGCTGCTTTCTATGGAAGTAAAGCCGTCATTTCACTATAGGTTTCCGGACGACGATCACGGTAAAATTGCCAAGTATCGCGCACTTCCCGAATCATCTTCTTATTCATAACGCCAATCACCACTTCATCTTGATCACGGCTGCCCATGGCCACAAAGTTCCCTCTAGGATCAACCAAGTAAGACTGCCCGTAAAACTCTCCCATGTTCCACGGTGCTTCATATCCAACCCGATTGATGGCAGCCACGTAATAGCCATTGGCAACGGCATGAGCCGGTTGTTCCAGTTTCCATAAATATTCGGAGAGACCTGCTACCGTAGCGGATGGATTGAACACAATTTCAGCGCCTTTTAGTCCTAAAATTCGCGCTCCCTCTGGGAAATGACGGTCATAACAAATATAAACGCCGATCTTGGCAAATGCGGTATCAAATACCGGATAGCCTAAATTTCCAGGCTTAAAATAAAATTTTTCCCAAAATCCACAGCCCTCGTTTCCTACCCCGACATGCGGAATATGCTGTTTGCGATACTTTCCTAGGTAGGTTCCATCGGCATCAATGACAGCTGCCGTATTATAGTAAGTAGCAATTCCTTCCCTTTCATAAATCGGTAGAACGATCACTACCCCCAGCTGTTTTGCTATTTCCTGAAACATTTTGGTCGTCGGACCATTTGGAATTTCTTCCGCCGCCTCATACCATTTTGTATTTTGCTCGGCGCAGAAATACGGGCCATAGAAAATCTCTTGCAAACAGATGATTTGTGCTCCCCGATCTTTTGCCTCCTTGACAAGCTTGACGTGCTTTTCAATCGCCTTTTCCTTATGAACCTCGACCGGCTCGTCCCCATGCACATTATGAGAAGCTTGGATCAAACCAATGGTCACTTGATCAGCCATGCTCCAATCACTCCTTCTTCATTTTATCTGGTTTCACAATCAGGCTGAACTTTAAGAATATTCTACATAGTAAATCACCAGCTTTTCATTATACACTTTGTTAAATAATAGAAAACATTGATTGTTCACTATGTAAATTTCAGCGAAATAAATATACAGCTAGACGAAGTTGCTCCCTAGGATTGAGAACATCAAAATGTGAGGAATAGTTACACATTTTACATAATGAATAGATTTCTCTTTTTCTTATTTGACAAATCGTATAATGAAAAATTTACATAGTATAGATAGAATTTTCTTAAATTTCTCTTTTATACACTGGATTTTTAAAAAAAGGGGGATATGAATGAAAACACAAATTGAACACAATGGGATTGTGGTCTTGACGGAGGAAGCCGCACAAGAAGTCAGTGGAAGTCCTTTATGGAATGATGACTTGCGTCCGACAACAAGGCAAGAACATTCATGGAAAGGAATCAATTTTGCTACATTGTGGATTGGAATGTGTTTATGCATTCCTTCATACACCATGGCCAGCGGCATGATTGCTTTAGGAATGAACTGGTGGCAAGCTGTTGGTACCATTTTTCTGGGGAACGTGATCGTCCTTATTCCGATTTTATTAAACTCTCATGCAGGAACAAAATTCGGGATTCCTTATCCTGTGTTTGCCCGGCTTTGGTTTGGAGATAAAGGCGCCCATATTCCCACTTTAGCCCGGGCCCTTGTAGCAGCCGGATGGTTTGGAATCAATACGTGGATCGGAACAGAAGCCATTGACACATTACTCATGGCATCATTCTCTTCGTGGGGGAATTTACCGGGACATACAGCCATCGTATTTGCATTATTTTGGATCTTAAATATCAGCATTGCTTATAGAGGCCCAGAAGGCATCAAAAAGCTAAGCGCAGTGGCTGCACCTGTTGTCGGGATTTCTTCCATCATTTTGCTCATTTGGGCATTTACGAACGCCGGAGGATGGGGACCGATTTTAGAGACTCCTTCTAAGTTCGAAACAACCGGTGAATTTTTGAAAGTCTTTTTCCCTTCTTTAACTGGCGTCATCGGCTTTTGGGCCACATTGGCATTAAACATCCCTGATTTTTGCCGATACGCACAGAGTCAGAAATCACAAATGGTCGCCCAAAGTTTATCCTTGCCTATTACAATGACTGTTTTTTCATTTATCGGAATTGCCGTAACCTCAGCAACCATTGTGATTTTTGGTCAAGCCATTTGGGATCCCGTGCAGCTGTTAGCTAAATTTCCCCCATTTGTCATTCTATTAGGGACTATTATTATTGTCATCTCTTCTGTAACTATTAATGTGGGTGCCAACGTGGTTGCCCCTGCCCGAGCGATCGAAAATTTATATCCGAAGCGAATTACATTTGGAATTGGCGCGATTATCACAGGACTATTCGCTATTTTATTGCAGCCATGGTATATTATGTCCAACTTTGGGAATTATATATTCGGCTGGCTTGGCACATACGCCGCTTTGCTTGGACCCATTGACGGCATTGCTATTGCGGACTATTGGCTCGTTCGCCGAAGACAGTTGCACTTAAAAGAACTGTACAAACCGAATGGCCGTTACAATTATGCAAATGGGTTTAACAAAAACGGAGTGTACGCACTGATTGTGGGAGTCGTTATTCCTGTACTTGGTTTATTCATACCGCCACTTCGTTTTCTTTGGGACAACGCGTGGACATTTGGATTGTTCATTGCGATTGGTGTCTACACCTACTTAATGAAAAACGACCAAAGCGTATTAAAGGAAGGCGAGTATGAACAAATCACCCTTTTCGATTCAAAACATAACAGTCCGACAGAAATCGCAAAATAATGAATCATTTACACCTAAACAGCCTATCGATGACAGAAGGCAAGCAGTGTCACTGGTTAAACGTTGACATCGCCCTCCCACGAGGGCGCTTTCTTTTTGCAGGAAGCTGCTATTTTCCCTTATCAATCCTGCACCCAACCTTATCTACGCTTGGCATACAAAATGACAACTTTTCGAACTTTCCACAACATCTATTATATCGACAACGACTACGTTATATAATGATATTGAGAATAATTTCACAAATCAGGAGGCCTAAACATGATCGTCCACGAACTGACGGACATCGAACATCTATTCACTGAACAATTGCAGGAAGGCTACTATGTCATCCGCGAAACGTACCAAAACGTACTCGTGGAGCCGGAAGACGGCGACACCATCCGGCAAGTGGACGCCGGAACGGAAGAAGTCGTCACCATCGTATTTGATCCCGGCGACGAATACTCCCTCATTTGCCTTGACACCTACACGTTCGCCGACGGCATCCCGTCTTTAGCGGAGCTCAAAGAAACGATTGCTGCGGAGTACGACGTCTTTGTCAACGACCGTTGGGCTGCGGTGTCATTGTAAAAAGCACCTGAAACGACGGACATCAGGGACTCGGAACATAGACGCAACGCCTGCTTTACCAAAGCGCTTTTCATCAGTCGAATCGAGAAGCAGCCCGTCCGCCTAGCGAGCGGGCTGCTTCGATTTCTTCTCGAACCGAAACACGCGAAAGCCAATATCAAGCTCTGTCTTCCCCGTTTCACGGACGATTTTCTCCCCCGCGCGGCGGATGCGCTCGCGGCCAATGTCGCAAATCGTCCGAAACCCCACCCGATACGCCTCGGACGTTTCCGCAAGCGGCTCGGGAAGCTGCACCATTATAAACGACCGCCGGCCGCCGTCTTCAGCGTTTTGCTGCATGACGGCATGAGCCGTTGTCGCCGAGCCGGAAAAAAAGTCCAGGATGAGATCATCATCCCTCGTTGTCAACGCCACCATGCGCTGAATGAGCTTCACCGGCTTCGGGTAATCCATCACCGCGAGCCCATCGAACAGCTCCTTCAGCTCCTTTTTCGCCTCCTGCGAATGGGACACCTCGTCATGCGTCCAAATCGTAAGCGGCGTCACCGTCGACTTCACTTCGCTTAAAAACCGCTTCAGGCGCGGCACCCCGTTTCCGTCTTTGCCAAACCAAATGCGGTTATCCGCCGCCAGCTCGGCGAAGC
Organism: Geobacillus sp. Manikaran-105; assembly: GCF_002809955.1. Classification (NCBI taxonomy): domain Bacteria; kingdom Bacillati; phylum Bacillota; class Bacilli; order Caryophanales; family Anoxybacillaceae; genus Geobacillus; species Geobacillus sp. Manikaran-105. The sequence continues at coordinate 7,256 of NZ_PIJG01000038.1, read as the reverse complement.
GCTCCTTCGTCACCCGCCAACAATACCCATGGGGCGGCGAAACAATCCGGCCGCCTGGGGTCACGATATCATAAATTTTTTCCGGAATCGGCGGACCGACCGACAAATCGCCTGACGTCCATGGACCGCGTGGGTCATTGTCTGGGTTGGCATACCGCCCATCCGCTTCCGGATGGCGCGGCAAGCCGTACCAAGCTAAACGGTCGATATTTTTCGCGTAACAGAGGATGAAGTCATGGTTGCGCGAGGCAAACTTGTTCATGTTCACAGGGGAAAACGCCCGCTGCCAAATGAACGTGGCGACAAAATTCCGCTCGCCAAAAATTTCATCGCACATTTTTTTCAAATTCGCCTGCTCTGTATCATCAATAGAAATAAACATCGCCCCTGTCTCCGCCAACAGCGTTCTCGCCACCCAAAGGCGCGGGTACATCATGTTGAGCCAGCCGGCATGAGCGCGCGCTTCCTCTATATCCTTCCTACGAGCTGGCGCGCTCTTCTTTTGGCGCCAATGGTCTTTATACGTCAGCACTTTCCCGGTGTTGTACGGCGGGTCGATGTAAATCATTTGGATGGCCCCTGCATGCGACGTCCGCAGCAGTTTTAATACTTCTAAATTGTCTCCTTCAATATACCAATTGTTTGTTGTCTCCCACTGCTTGCTCGCTGCCTGATCCGGCCGCAATACTCCGGACGCAGGCGTTTCAGCGAGCCGCCTCGCCTCTGCCTTCCCCGGCCACATGAACTCATATGCTTCCTGCCGTTTGTGACCGCCAAGCACCCTCTTCAGCCACTCCCAATCGATGCCCCCATCCACAACCGCTTCCGGAAAGAGCTTTTTGATCACCTCAAGCCTTGCATCCGACACCGATCTTCTCCCGCCGGCATTTGCCATGGCACGCCCCCTCTCTTCCCGCGCATTCTCAGCGCAGTGTTTCTTATCGACGAATCTTATTTCCATTATTTCGCCATGGCTCGGCGGTTTCCTTCCTTAATTTTCTTATCAACTATTCACCGTTCGTACATCAATCCCCATTCCGTCCCCCACGCCCCCCTCTTCCGAACCGTGCGCGGCTGCGCTCAGCATGGAAACAAAACGAGCCAACAAACGGAGAAGGCGGCATGGCGGATGGTGACTGCTTATGCGGTTTTTGAGTAAGAAAATGGGGGATTCTCGGATGCATCAAAGAATTTCTCAAGTTGAACAGCGCCTTGATTCATCCTTTTTTCCTGTCAAACTCAGCAGCTTCATAGAGTGTCCATGTTTTCCATCTTCGGACGACTGACTCGGTACATTTGCAGCGCAACACCGTCGACCATAAACGTTTGCGCTTCCCCATGACGTAAAGCGTACTGCTCAAGCCCAACCATAAAGTTGACTCCTTCACGGTATTCCTCGTTGCCGATCACCTGAAGCGGCGGCGACATCAGTTGGCGCGAGAGGAAGAGGATCGCCTTTTTCCGCGCCCGCGTGAGCGACACGTTGAGGCGGTTCAAACTGTAGATGAACTCCCCTTCCATCACAGCCAGTTCCGGATCGGCGACGCCGTAGCTGATGATCGCCGCATCCACTTCTTGCCCTTGCATTTTATCAACCGTATCGACGAAAAACGGCGGACGCAGTCCTTGGTGTTCAAGGGCACGGCGAATGGCGCGGATTTGCGCCCGATGCGGCGAGACGATAAACAGCCCGCGGCGCCAAAACGCTTGGTCGCCTTCTGATGAGTCATCGTACCGTTTTTCCTCGCTGTCGAGAAGCCGTTCCCGCAACACCTTCGCGATGCTCGCCACCCAGCGCGCTTCCGCCTCGTTTTCTTGGGCACCGTACACGCCGTCATACGTGCAGACGACAAGCGGATAGTCAGGGTCGATCGCTGCTTCCACCCATTCATCGGCAGTTGGGGCATCGGCGAGCGCCAACGTTTGTTCGGCAATCTGGCGGGTGAACGCGGTATACTGGGAGCTGTAAATCCGCTCGGCCGGGTAGCGGCAAAGCGCCTCGTTCATGCGGAAATTGTCCGTCAGTTGGCGGGTATACCGCTTCTCCACATCCGCGTCAAACAGCAGGCGGAAAATCGAGTCGAACAGGTGCGGCTCCCCTTCCGCGGCCGCATACGTCCCTTGAATGATTGGCGGCAGCTGGAAATGGTCGCCGACGATAAGCAGCCTGCCTGCTTTTTTGACATGGCGCAGCGCCAACAGTGAATCGGCCACGCGGATTTGCGACGCCTCATCCAGAATGACGACGTCAAACTCTTCTAGACAGTCTTTTTCATACGCCCTTTGAATGCCGTACAGCGTGGCGCCAAGCACCCGATGCCCGCCGTTGCCCAGCCATCGGGGAAGGTCACGGTCCGCCACCTCGGCGATTCCTTTGGCGTTTTCCGTCTGAATCTCACCAAGTTTCGCGATATGGACGCTGCGCCGCGGCGCAAGCTCCTGAATTTTGCGCAGAACGTTTTCGATCGCCGCATGGGTGAAACCCGAAACAAGAATGGCAAGCCTGCGCCCCTGCTTTTCGTAAATCGGCATAAGCAGCCGAAGAGCGACGGCAATAAAATGCGTTTTCCCGGTGCCAGGCGGCCCCCAGACGAGCGTCAACGTATGGCGGAGAAAGTGGAGAAACGCCTGACGCTGGCTTTTTGTCAACCCGCTTCGGCGGAGAAGCGCCTTGACTTCCTCTGCATCCCAGTTGGGACGAAACGTTTTCCGATAGCGAATCGGATCGCGAATCAAGTCCAAGATGCGATGATTGTCCTTATCCAACTGTTGCAACGCCTGCAAGACGCGCGGGGTGGTAAAATCCGCATGCCGAAGCGACAGCCAATACTCCTCTCCTTCCACAAGCGGGAACCGATCGAGCCATTTGGGCAACTCGAGCTTGAGTTCAGCTGTCTTGCCATTATCTTCGATGGCGCGAATGCGGGTAAAGTACAAATTGACCCGTTGGGGCGTCTTCCATTCACTGGCGTACTTATGATCAGGAAACGTCTGTTGCGCCTTTTCCCCTTCCTCATTGCACTCCGTCAAAAGCCAGCTCGCCTTTAGATCGATCGTTTCAAGCGCCTGGCGGTTGTTCAATCGGAACCGATCGCCGCCAAGGTACGTGACATGAAGCGTCACTCCGTTCTCAAGCCGCTCCGAAAGCGGAAGCAGGCGCTTTTGGCGAATATCCAAGTAGTTTAATAGCGCCTCGTAGCGCGCCATAAACGCCAGCTTGGACACAAGCGGATCACGGTAATCAGCCGAATGAGGAAACGCAAATTTTTCCGGCCAGACCATAAGCGGCGAAGGATGGACGCTCTCGGCCCACGCACGGATGCCTTGAATGATGCTGTGAGCAGCCCAAAGGCGGCGGCTCAGCTCCTTCTCGACCGCTTGCCGTGTTTCCGTGTCCCCTGTTTGCCAGGCATCATGCAGCACATCCAGTTTCATGGCGTTTGTCAAGCGGAACGAAAAGCGCTCGCTCGCCGAGTACAGAAACGGCGAATCATGGTAGGCCGCAATATACCGCGACAAGTCTTCAAGACGGTACGCGACATGCGCCGGCAAGGCGAACAGCTGGCTCACAGCCGTTGTCAGCACAACGACAGGAAGCGGAACCATTTCGCTTGGGTGGTCGCTGGCACTTGCTAGTGAGCTGCTATGAAAATACGACAGCAGCCGAACAGCTTTTTCGTTATAGTCTGGATCGAACAAAAGCGCTTGAAGTAGCTGCTGCACATTGTCCCATTCATAGTTGTCGATGACATACACCTGCACCGATTTTTGCGACCGCCACTCTCGCTCCCTGTTGTAATCGTGCACCGTCTGAAGCAGGCGGTCCAGCGCATCGGCAAACGTTCGGCCGACCGCGTCGCATTCTTCCAGAGAACCAGCAATAACATGATGCATTTCCGATCCCGTTCCAAACACGTCTGTTCCACCAACACGGTACAACGATGCCGCCGCAATCTTCCCCGTCAACGGATCGCGTTGCGCGGTGAGAATCAGACGGATGTCTTCCCATATCGGCATATGCGTCACCGCCTGGTCATACGGAACGACCTTTTCCTCCGCAATCGCCTCAAGCTGCGCTTCAAGCCGCCGAAGTTGACGCGCCAATCCAGCGTTTTGTTTTAGGACGTGTCTCGTTTCTTGACGCTCAAGAAGTTGGCGAAACTCATCGATCGTCTCCGGAAGCTGCCGCTCGCGGATAAAGCGGGACGCATGACTCGATAAGTACGGAACGAGGGAAATATGCGACTGTTTCCGCGCTTTGTCGAAACAGTAATCATAGAACGGGCACCATTCACAGCGATAATCCAAATGCCAAAACAGCTCATCAAGTTGCTTCCCAGCCAGCGCCGTCAATTCGCTAGCCAAAAACTGCTCAAGAAACGGAAGCAGCTGTCCGATATCTGTCAGCTGTGGCTGCTCGGTTTTGTACGTCCATATCCCGGCTTCGCGCAAATCGACGCTGCCCTTAACACCGTGCTCCTCTAACACCGAGGACAACATCAACGCGTACAGCGCCGTTTGCACGCGGTGGGAAATCTTTAACACATCTGATGATTTGATGTCGATGATGCGGAACACAAAGCCGTTTTGCCCCGGAATGCACTCAATCAAATCCGGACGACACGCCGCAAATCGGATCACTTTCAGATCCAACCCGTACCGTTCGTAAAAGCGCGGCGGCGCGATCAATGTCGGCTGGTATAAATAGCGCTTGCTCGGCTGCTTCAGCTCGCGGATCGTCTCCTCTCCATCCAAATAGCAGTGGGAAATCGGTGCGCCAGGCTCTCGCTTCCCCATCTGCACTTGGCCGGCCAAATAGGTCGTAATCACTTCCTCTTCCCACTCAACCCCTCGGCGCAGCACGCTCTCATGAACCGCAGGCTGCTCAAACAGCTCTTCCGGCACATCGAGCTCGCTGCGCCGTTCTTTCGCCAACGACTGAAAATAAAAATTCCGCTCGCACTCGTGATAAAAATAGCTTGCGATTTTGGCAGGAGAAACGTAAAGCATACATCGATCCCTTTCTAAAAACATACTAGCCGACATCCGCACTGGGACTTGTCAGTTTGTTTATTCATTGTATCATATGTTTGTACGCTTTCCTATATACACCATTCGTGCTTGTCCGACAAGAACATATGTGCTATAATGAAGGAAATTAGAATGAAAGAGGGGCCAACCATGAGCGAAGAGATCCTCTTGCAGTTGTTCAACCGCCTTGGTCATATCGAGAACACGCTGCACCTCCTCGTCGAAAGCCACAAACGGCTGGAAGCAGAACAACAAGAAATCCGAAAAGAACAACAGGAAATCCGAAGAGAACAACAAGAAATGCGAAAAGAACAGCAGGAGATCCGTAGAGAACAACAAGAAATGCGAAAAGAACAGCAGGAGATCCGTAGAGAACAGCAAGAAATACGGAAAGAGCAACAGGAGATCCGTAGAGAACAGCAAGAAATGCCCGTAGAGAACAGCAAGAAATGCGAAAAGAACAGCAGGAGATCCGTAGAGAACAGCAAGAAATGCGAAAAGAACAGCAGGAGATCCGTAGAGAACAGCARGAAATGCGCAAAGAGCAAGAAGAATTCCGGCGGATCCAGCAAGCTCTCCTTGAAGGCCAAAAGCGGTTAGAAGAAGAACAAGCCCATATCAAAGCCGGCCAAAAAGAACTGTATGATCTGATGTCTGCCCTGCTTCACCGCCAGGATGAAACCGACGCCGCACTCGACGCCCTCGCGATGGACGTGCACAAACTTCACGGTGAAGTTTCTTCCATCCACCAAAGACTCGACTCCTTAGAGAAAAAAGTCGATTCCCATGCCCAATCATTCAATGAACAGCTGAACAACATCAAACTTGACATCACCTTCCTCTCGAACAAAGTCATCGAACACGAACGGGAAATCTACAAAATTAAGAATGTCATTTTATGACGATAAAGCAGGCGGGCCGCCTAAGCCCGCCTGTCCTTTTATTTCAATCCTTCTTCCACCTGTTTGATCATTTCCGACACCGACGTCAATCCGCCGCCTGAGAGATACCAATAATTTGGATCCAAGTAGACAATGTGGCCGTTTTGATATGCTTTCGTCTTTTTCACAAGCGCATTTTCAATCGTTTGCTTCGCTGTCGGCTTTCCTTCTACAACGGCGTCGCGGTCAATGACAAACAAGTAATCCGGGTTTTTCTCGGCAATGTACTCAAATGATACGCTTTGTCCATGAGGATTCGTCGCTTTCAAATTCGGGTCTGCGGCTGGCACGCCGAGCACATCATGGATGAGCCCAAAGCGCGAACCTTTGCCGTACGCACTCACTTTCCCGCCAGTCGTCAAAATGATCAGCGCTTTTTTATCTCCAGCCTTCGCCTTCACTTCTTCGATTTGTTTTTCAATATTGGCCAGTTCCTCATCTACTTCTTTTTCTTTGCCAAACATTTGCCCGATCAGCTTCATATTGTTTGTAAATGAATCCCAATAATGTTGAGTGTCAATCCCTATATACACGGTTGGGCCAATCTCTTTCAACTTGTCATACAAATTTGCTTGACGACCGGAAATAAAAATGACATCCGGCTTGATTTCGCTCAATTTTTCAAAATCCGGCTCCATCAAGCTGCCGACGTTTTGGTAGTCGCTGCTTTTATATTTCTCCAAGTATTTCGGCACGTTCATCTGGGGCAAAGCTGTCACCTTCACCCCTAGTTTATCAAGGGTGTCCAGCACTCCAAAATCAAAGACAACCACTTTCTCTGGATTTTTCTTGACTTTCTCCTCTCCAAGCTGGTGCTTGATCGTCATTTCCTCGGCTTGTTCCGTTTTCTTCTCGTCATTCTTCCCACTTGCTCCGTTGCTTGCATTCTCCTTATTGCCGCAAGCAACCAGTACGACAAGAAGCAAAGCAACCACTACCATCAGCCAACGCTGTTTCATTGGCTATACCCCCCTTTGGAAATTCAAATTATATGTTGACGGCTTTCGTATTCACTCGACAAAGGGCGCCCTTTCTTGCCGATGTCAACATGAAAGCCGGCTCAACCATTTTTTACTTAATTGGAATCTTCTTCATCCTATTTCGCGCAGGAGACTCCCACTTCAACGACCAAAGGGAGTAAGTGGGAGAGGAATGCGCGTTCCCCTTTTCTTTTGTGTATGATATAATAAAGGCGTGGAGAAAACCGTTTAATAAAGGCACTCCAATAACTGCTACTCGATGTATGGAGTTGGTTACAGGAAACGTTGTAACCGTAAAACATCG
>NZ_PIJG01000037.1:0-30002 GCF_002809955.1 Geobacillus sp. Manikaran-105 | reverse complement strand
ATGGGAAGAATGGATCAGGAAAAAACGCAAAGTCATCGAGACGGTGTTTTCGATTCTCGTAGACCAATACCGGATCACCGACATTCGAGCGAATTCCATTGCCGGGTTTGAAGTGGCACTCGATGGCATCTTGTTGGCTTATTCCTTGGTCACACTAGGGCTGGTTGAGCGCTGACGCTCAACTAGCACCACGGGTAGGATATAAGTATATTCCTACACATACGTTTAACAATAATAAGATATATAAAAATGGTATGACATATAAACCGAGCGCATGTTGTTTCATAAATAAGATATCGACTGCCAAAATGATAGTAAGGATTGCTTGGAAGAGCCCCAGCATAGAACATTGGATAAAGTTGGTTTTGACTCCGTAAAAAAATGATTTTGTGAGTTCTACCTGCTTTTCCCTGATGATTTTTCCCATTACATGATACGAGGCTGTTAAAGCAGGTGGAATCGGAATAAAGGAAACCAATGTGAGTAACAACGTGATAGTGTTCGGGTGATTCCAAAACCAAAATAAAGATAATAAAAATGGGATGCAAAATAAAAAGAAATAACAATTACAGACAGTGAGCCAATAAATATGTAAAATCAGCCGATAAAACAAATTGTTTTGCATATCCATTGTTGACATGACCCTCTATTCCTCCTAATTAGTCGAGGCAGGGGGAATTCTGCTTTTCTTCCCCCATTTATCCTTTAATGCCGGTAATGGAAATGCCTTCGACAAAGTATTTCTGCAAGGAAAAGAATAAAACTAATGTTGGAAGCAACACAAGCAAGGAAGCTGCCATCAGAGGGCCCCACTCGACTTTTGTCATTCCATTAAACATGGCAAGTCCGAGTTGGAGAGTAAATTTATTCGAGTCGTTCAGGTACATTAAGGGTCCGAGCAAGTCATTCCATGAACCCTGGAACGAGAACAGAGCGATTGTTACTAAGGCAGGTTTTGATAAAGGTAAGAAAATCTTATAAAATATTTGCCATCGTGACGCGCCATCCATAAGTGCCGCTTCTTCTAACTCGCGCGGAATGGTGAGAAAAAACTGGCGCAACAAAAATACGAATACAGCTTGTCCCCCGAAGAAGGCAGGAACAATCAGCGGTTTGAAGGTGTTGATCCATCCTAATTTGCTGAACATGATGAATACAGGAATCATTGTGATTTCTCCCGGCAACATAATCGTTGATAATAAAATCATAAACCAAATATTTTTTCCGGGGAAGTCAAAACGGGCAAATCCATAAGCTACTAAAGCAGAAACAAACACCTCAGCAATCATACGAAAAAATGTAATAATGACAGTGTTCTTTAAGTATAAGAAAAATGGAATATCCGTAATGGCGCGTTGATAATTTTCCCAATGAAGAGAATCAGGAAACCACTGAGGAGGGATTTGGAAAATAACACTTCCAGATTTTAATGATGTTGAAATCATCCATAGTAAAGGCAACACTGTAGCTGTTGAAGAGACGATCAAGAACAGATAGACAAAAATGGTTTGGATGCGTTTCCGTTGAGTGATCGTCAATGATGGCATGGTTAACTCACCTACTTTTATTTTTTGTTTTTTTCTTTTTGCCATTCTCTAATTCCCCTGAATAGAAGACCCAGAGGGGAGAGGTTTTGAACACGAGTAAAGTCAACAATAAAATAATGATAAATAAAATCCAAGCCATCGCTGTGGCATATCCCATTTTGTAAAAATTAAAGGCGTTCTCATATAGATAAACCATGTAAAATTGTGCTTGATTACCTGCGCCTCCAATGATGTAGGCATCATTGAATTTACGAAATGCTCCGATGATGCCCATGACAAGATTATAAAAAATCACGGGGCTAAGCATCGGAAGGGTAATGTGACGAAATTTAGTCCACCAACCGGCTCCGTCAATTTCAGCCGATTCGTATAAACTTCGAGGAATATCTTGTAAGCCGGCAAGGTAAGTCAACATTCCACCCCCCGCTCCCCAAATGGCCATCATCACGTACGAAGGCAATACCCAAGCCGGGTCACCGAGCCAATTAGGCCCTGAAATCCCTATATAAGAAAGAAGAAAATTGATCAAACCGTAGTCGGGGTCTAAAATCCATCTCCACAGTAGGGCAATCGATACGCCCGAAACGACAGCTGGGAGATAAAGGGCAGTACGAAAAAGGTAGATTCCTTTCACTTTTACATTAACAATTACAGCAATTAAGAGAGAAGATACGATACCTAAAGGGATAGCGAATGCAGCATAGATAACGGTAACTTTTAAAGAATTTAAGAAATTTGGGTCTTTGAAAAGGGAAATATAGTTATCTAGACCAATAAATTTAGGTTCAGTAAACGAATTCCAATCAGTAAAACCGATATAGAAGGCGAATCCAATGGGGAAAATAGTAAAAATAAAAAATCCTAAGATCCATGGTAGGATAAATATATACCCTTCATATTTCTTAATGTTCTTTTTCACGAGTCCCACCTTCATATTGTTTAGGATAAAAACCATTCAATGAATCATCAAAAAATACAGAAATGAAGAGGCCGTCTTGAAGTCGCGAGGTAGACAGCCTCTTCTTTAATTTTCATTGACCTAAAATTTTGCGAAGAGCATTCCCAGCATCTTTTGCAGCCTGTTCAGGCGATTTTTTGCCTAAAAGGATTGGTTCATACAACTGTTGCCAAATCGCTGTATCCAATTCATTTTGTTTATCTTGGTTATTGAAGCCACGCGAAATGGTCGAGCTTTCTTTGATTACATCAATAGCATATGCTTTGTCAGGGCGAATTTTCGCTACATTTGTTAAATCTGATTTTGTTGGGGGAAGTATTTTCCACTCGTGAATCGCGTTCGTTAGATCGATCAGCGCTTCTGCTGCTACTTCTTTGTTTTTCGTTGTACTTGACATAACGGTGGCAGCGATCCAACTGAATGTCGCTTCTTTCGTTGCATGAGGTACTTTTGTCATACCGACTTTGAATGCGTCCCCGATTTGTTTTTCCAAATCGTCACCAGCCCCACCGAAGAACATAGCTACTTTTCCAGTTTTGAACATTTCAGGTCCACCGGTATTTTGGGCCTGTGTTTTAGACGGGGTTACTTTATCTTTGTTGATTAGTTGGTCAAACATTTTAATGCCTTCGATTGCTTCAGGCTCATCGATGCGCACTTTCCCATCTTTGTCGACAATTTCTCCACCATATGTCCAAATCCAGAGTGCGATTGGCGGCCATCCATCAACAACAGTTCCAAACTGGTCAACTTTCCCATCGTTATTTGTATCCTTTGTCAGCTTGATGGCTGCTTTTCTAAAATCCTCCCATGTCCAGTTCGGTTTCGGAAGTTCCACTCCATACTTTTCAAAGAGTGTTTGGTTATAATAGAGCATTACTGGTTGGTTAATCCAAGGAAGGCCATACAATTTTCCATCTACTTCCCCAATTTTCAATGGCCCTTCAAAGTAATCATCAAGGTTTACTTCTGGGTGATCCTTTACATATTCATCAATTGGTGAGATTACTCCTAACTTCGCGTACATAGGTATGTACTCCTGGGATAGCCAAAATAAATCAGGGGCTTGCTTAGCAGCAGCCATCGTTTGAATTTTCTTGTAATAATCAGCTGGAATGCTTTGGATTGTTAGATGATAGTCCTTTGCTTGTTGATTTAATTTGTCGACGATTGCTTGGAATTCTTTTAATTCCTGAGCACCTGCCCAGGTTCCAACCTTTAATTCTACTTTTTTGTTGCTAGACGAAGAGGAGCCCTCTTTCGCTGTGTTTGAACTGTCAGAGCATCCAATCATTCCAGTTAACATGAAAGCAACGGCGACTCCAGATATGACTTTTCGCCAAAAGTTTCTTTTCACATTGTTCTCCCCCTTTTTGTTAACTGTTTTGGTAGCGCTAACAATAGCAGTTAAAAAATAAAGTATTTTTTAACCTGATTATTACATTATTTTTCGATTTTGTCAATTAACAAAACTTAAATTACATAGTTTGGAGGGGTCGTTTTCATTTTTGCTTACAAGACATCGTTTTGCGTTATTTATTTGATACTGTAGGTATGAACCTAACATGGTGCGTGTAATATTGAGTAAAAATATCGAAAAGATATTGACTTGATAGTTTATCGTTTTGTAATGTGAAAATGCATATTGTTAATTACTATATTGTAACTTGATTATTCGTGTGATAAATGAGAGAGTTAGGGGGATATGGATGCTATTGAGGACGCCGACGATGAAAACATGCCAGACACTGCTTGAGGAATTTCAGCGTGCTCCTCAGCCGCTTCGGGTGGAGAAGCTCGTGTTTGCCGGCGTTGGGGGGCGGGATGTGTACAACATTTCCGCGCCGTTTGAAGACGATGGCGAGTGGGTCATTGCCGGACGGGTGGAGGCAAGAGACAGCGAGCAATCAGAAGTATACTTTTTCGTCGAGCGTGAAGGGACATGGGTGCCGCGGGAAGGGGCGCCGGTGTTTGCCTTGCAGGATCCGTTTGTTTCGCGGGTGCACGGGCATCTCGTGTTTGGCGGCGTGGAGACGTTTCCGCATCCCGTGCTTCACGGGAAGCTGTATTGGCGGACGGTGTTTTACCGCGGAAAAACGATCAATGAATTGGCGCATTTTTTCACCGGTCCCGACGGGATGAAAGACATTCGTCTTGTCGAGCTGCGGGATGGGTCGGTTGGGGTCTTCACCCGTCCGCAAGGGGAAAAAGGCGGACGCGGAAAAATCGGCTTCACCCGCATCGGTGCGCTCGATGAGTTGACGGTGGAGGCGATTGAGAATGCCCCATTGATTGACGGCCAATTTGCCGATGAAGAATGGGGAGGCGCCAACGAAGTGCATTTGCTTGGCAATGGGCTCGTCGGCGTCTTGGGCCATATCGCTTGTTTCGATCAGGAGCGGAACCGTCATTATTATCCGATGGTGTTTGCGTTCAATCCAGATACGGGGGAAGCGTCGGACATGGAGTTGATCGCCACAAGAGCCCATTTCCTCGATGGCCCGGCGAAGCGTCCGGATTTGGCGGATGTCGTGTTTAGCGGCGGACTGATTCGCAAAGGGGACGGCACGGCCGATTTTTACGCTGGAACAAGTGACGCAGAAGCGCAAAAACTAACAATCGTTGATCCATTTACGAAATACGAAAGGCAGGGGTGACGATGCACCTTTACCGCTACGAAGAAAACCCGCTGATTACACCGAACGATGTGCCGCCGCACCACGACGGGTTTGAAGTGATCGGGGCGTTTAACGCTGGGGTGGCGAAATTTCAAGGGGAAGTGTTGCTGCTTCTTCGGGTGGCGGAGCGGCCGATGTCGGATGACCCGAACATCGTGAAAGCACCGGTATGGAACCCAGAGACGGGGAAGGTCGATGTTTACGAATTTCGCAAAGACGATCCGCGCTATGATTTTTCCGATCCTCGGGTGATCAAAGAGGCGGGGGCGGAGCGGTTTTTGTATTTGACGTCGCTCTCCTATTTGCGCCTCGCCCGGAGTCAAGACGGGCGGCGGTTTACGATCGACGACCGCCCGTTCGTCTATCCATCGAATGAGCTCGAGACATTTGGTATTGAAGATCCGCGCATTACGTACATTGACGGCACGTATTACATTTATTTCAGCGCCGTCTCACCAAAAGGAGTCGGCGAGGCGATGGTGTCCACAACGGATTTCCGGACGGTGACGCACCACGGCATGATTTTCGCTCCGGAAAATAAAGATGTGCTCATTTTTCCGGAGAAGATCAACGGCAAATATTACGCTCTTCATCGCCCAGTGCCGCGAAGCAACGGCCGCCCCGAGGTGTGGATCGCGGAGTCGGAGAATCTGCTTCATTGGGGGAATCACCGCTTTTTGTTCGGTCTGCGCGAAGGAAAGTGGGACAGCGCCCGCATCGGCGGCGGGGCGGTGCCGATCAAAACGGAGCACGGCTGGCTCGAGTTGTACCACGGGGCGTCGGATGACCACCGCTATTGCATGGGGGCGGTGCTGCTCGATTTGAACGACCCGGCAAAAGTTATCGCCCGCTCGGAGCGGCCGCTTGTTGAGCCGGAAGCGGATTATGAGGTGAACGGCTTTTTCGGCCGCGTCGTGTTCTCATGCGGGGCGCTTGTTGACGGCGATGTTGTGAAAATGTATTACGGCGCCGCCGATACGTCGATGGCGTGCGTCGAGCTGAAGCTGGACGAGATTTTGGATTCGCTTGTGAAAGTATGAAAGCGAAGTTGCCCGCACGTTGCGGTGTAAGAACGGAAACGCCTGGATGGCCGGGCGTTTCTTTTTTGGTTTGCCGCGAACATACCGTGAGCGCAGGTGGGAGAGCGTTCAACGTTCATTGCGTCGTTTCGTTTGTTTTCCGTTCAACAGGATTTGGTATAATAAAAACAACGCCGATTCATCGGTCAGGTCGGCAGAGCGGTTTGCGGCTGGGCAATGAAAGACACTGGCCATGACTCGAAACAACAGATGATCATCGGATAGAGGAGGAACCATCGGAGATGAAAAAAGTACGCAAAGCGATCATTCCGGCGGCCGGGCTTGGGACGCGGTTTTTGCCGGCGACGAAGGCAATGCCGAAGGAGATGCTTCCGATCGTTGATAAGCCGACGATTCAATATATTGTCGAAGAAGCCATCGCCTCAGGCATTGAGGACATTATTATCGTCACCGGGAAAGGGAAGCGGGCGATTGAGGATCATTTTGACTACGCGTTTGAGCTGGAACAGATGCTCAAGCAAAAAGGGAAGCTGGATCTGCTTGAGAAAGTGAAAGAGCCGTCGAAGGTGGACATCCACTACATTCGCCAAAAAGAGCCGAAAGGGCTCGGGCATGCGGTTTGGTGCGCGCGCAATTTCATTGGAGACGAGCCGTTTGCGGTGTTGTTGGGCGATGATATCGTCCAGGCGGAAAAGCCTTGTTTAAAACAGCTCATTGAGCAGTATGAACAAACGTTCAGCTCGGTGATTGGTGTCAAGCGCGTGCCGGAGGAAGAAACGCATCGCTACGGGATCATCGACCCGCTCGAGCAGCAAGGCCGGCGCTACCAAGTGCGCCGCTTCGTGGAAAAACCAGCTCCGGGCACAGCGCCGTCGAACTTGGCGATCGTCGGCCGCTACGTGTTGACGCCGGAAATTTTCTTGTTTTTAGAGAAACAGGAAGCCGGCGCAGGCGGGGAGATTCAGCTCACCGATGCGATCGGGCGGTTGAATGAAATTCAGCGCGTGTTTGCCTATGAATTTGAAGGAAAGCGGTACGATGTCGGCGAAAAGCTCGGCTTTATCGAAACGACGATTGAGTTTGCCTTGCAAAACGAGGAGCTGCGGGATGACTTGCTTTCGTTTTTGGAGCGGGTGGTGGCAGAGGCGAAGGGATCGAAGAACAACTAATCAAATTTTTCAGAAGATGAAGACAAAAAAGGAGGGTAGGATGTGGCGCGCATACGGATTGAACATTTTGGTCCTGTGAAGCTGTTTGATGAGGAGATCACGGATGTTACCGTTTTGATTGGCCCCCAAGCGAGCGGAAAAAGTACGATCAGCAAATTGATTTTTTTCTTTCAATCGATTCCTGATGAATGGGTAAACTATTTGCTTTCAGTACGTCAAACGGAAGAAAACAACCCATTTTTTGAGTTCAATAAACGTCTTCGGAGAAAATTTGTTGGGTACTTTGGCACAACCAAACATATGAAACCGTTTCATATTCGTTATGAGTATGATGTTGAAAAGTTTGTCCGTCTTGATTTAAAGGACGGTTATGTACAAATCCATTTCAGCGATCCGCTAAAACGGGAGATTCAGGAAAATTTTAAACATGTTGTGCAGATGAAAAAGGAAATGCAATATGAAGAACAACAGTTGGATGATTTTTGGAATGTCTCCTCGTGGAAAGTGCGTCAACAAAATGTGTTAGAAAAGGTCAAAGCAGCGATCACTGAGGTATTCGGCGATTCCAAAACACCCATTTTTATCCCTGCAGGGAGGAGTTTAGTTGCCACATTGTCGGATCAGCTTCAGGATATTAACCCGCAGCAACTCGATGTGTTGACAGAACAGTTTATCGAGCGAATTAATCTACTAAAGAAGATGTTTTCGCATTCGTTTGAGGAAATCATCGAAGATCGAAAAAAATTCTCGACAGAAAAAATTGACTTTGAGGCAATCCGACTGGCCATCAAGATGATCGAAGGCGTGATGAAAGGGAAATACATGTTCTCTGATTATGGGGAAAGGATTTTTTTTAATGAAAGAGAGTATACAAAACTGAAATTTTCATCTTCTGGACAACAGGAAGTCGTTTGGATTTTGCTGCTGATATTTACAATCATTCTGGAACGGCAGCGAGTGTTTATGGTGATTGAAGAACCCGAGGCACACTTATATCCGAACGCACAAAAAGAAATGGTTGCCTTATTTGCGTTGTTGCTGAATGTGACGAATAGTACGCTCGTGATTACGACTCATAGCCCGTACATTTTGTCTGCTTTTAATATTTATTTGTACGCTGCCAAAATCGGAAACAAACTGGATCAACGTGTGCATCCAATTGTGGACCGAAAGCTGCGCCTTTCTCCAGAGCGGTTAAAGGCCTACATGCTAGAGAGTGAAGGAGGGAAATTCCATTATCGAAGCATTATTGATAATGAATTACAGTTCATACAGGCCGAAGCGATCGATGAAGCATCATCTGCGATCAACCGCGTACTTGATGAACTCATGGAGGCAGAGGAAGCGGGGGAGTAAACATGGCGGTTGTAGGTTGGGAAAGTTGTTTACACTATTGCGACCGTCGAAAACTAGCAGTTGTTGAGGAAAACGGGAGAGGGGTTCGTTTTGTCAATGAGAGGGAAAAGAGGGTGGCCCTGTACCGTGTAGACGGTTGTTTGATTAAAGAGGGGGTAAAATGCGACTTTTTATTTTTAGTGATCGAAGGAGATCGGGCATTTTTCATCGAACTAAAAGGGTCTGACCTTAAGCAAGCTGTACACCAGATCGCCCGAACAATCGAACAGTTAGGGAAATGGCTGCCTGGATATCGATTCGAAGGGAGAATCGTGACTACCCGTGTGAGAACGCCTGCTTTGAAATCGACTTATTTGATGAAGCTGGAAAAAATGTTGAGGAGAACGGGTGGGACATTAGTGGTAAAAGCCAAGTGGGACGAGGTAAACGTATAGGGCAGGAAAGAGGCGACCGGTATGGGTTATTACAGGCTAAAACGGAGTCATACCCCAATCGGACAGGATGACGGCATCCGCATTCTCGTCGACCGCCTTTGGCCGCGCGGGGTGTCAAAGGCCGAGTCGCGCATCGACCGCTGGATGAAAGAGATTGCCCCGAGTCCAGCGCTGCGGCAATGGTTTGGCCATCGGCCAGAGCGGTTTGCCGAGTTTGCGCGGGCATATGAGCGGGAGTTGGAAACAGAGGAAACGAAGCAGGAGCTTGTGGATGAGCTGTTGTTGCTTTCCGGAGTGGTGACGCTGTTGTATGCAGCAAAAAATGAACGACATAACCATGCCGTTGTCCTTTGTGATTTTTTGCGCAAAATAGCCGAGAGGCGAAGCCAGGAGGGATGAACGGTGATTTCTGCGATGGTCGGCGATTTGACGAAGGTTGAAGGGGTCGAGTACATTTGCAATGCCGCCAACGGCATCGGACCGATGGGCGGCGGGGTGGCAGCGGCGATCCGTCGGGCAGGCGGGCGCGTGATTGAAGAGGAAGCGATCCGCGTCTGTCAAGCGCAAGATCCACAGCCAGGCGATTTGTACGTGACAGGGGCAGGCTCGTTGCCGTTTCGGGGTGTGATTCATCTTGTGACGATGAAGCAGCCGGCTGGAGCAACGTCGTATGAGATCGTCCGGTCGTGTCTTGAGCGGCTTGTCGCGCACTGTCGGGAGCACGGGATCAAGAAGGTGGCGCTGCCGGCCTTGGGAACCGGAGTCGGCCGGCTTGACAAAGCGAGAGTGGCTAGGTTATTTCGCGAGGTGCTCGCGCCGGTTGAGGATGTGGAATTTGTGGTCGTTGATATCGACGAGTCATTTATCCAAATGGTTGATTCATATTAAATAAAAATTAAGAAAAAAAGGGCCTTGACAGACGCTTGGCCCTTCTTTTTTTGGCAAAGAATAACGTGTTTCACAATCCTTCATATCATATTATAATATAACACACAAACCAGTTTCATTGACTTCCTTGCCTAGCCTAGGAGGTGGCGCAGCCATCCATGTCCGATTGATTGGACTGGCATGAAAGGAAGTTGGAGAGCGTTTCCTGTTCGAACCTGTTCAGGGAAAATGGCCAAAAGCGATGCATACGGCGTTTTTGGCAACGCCTGGAGGGATGATCATGTTATTCCAATCGCCAACATTGAAGACATGTCAAGTATTAGTCGATGAATTCCGCCTGGCCCCACAGCCGTTTGAGCCGGAAAAACTCCGCTTTGCGGGTGTTGGGGACCGAGACGTTTATAATATTTCCGCACCGTTTGTGGATGAAGGAGAATGGGTGATCGCTGGGCGCGTCGAGGCGCGCGACAGCGAGCAGTCGGAAGTGTACTTTTTCGTCGAGCGTGACGGCGTTTGGGTCCCTCGTGAAGGGGCGCCGGTGTTCGCCTTGCAAGACCCGTTCGTGTCGCGCATTCACGGTCAGCTTGTGTTTGGCGGCGTGGAGACGTTTCCGCATCCGGTGTTTGTTGGCGAGCATAGCTGGCGGACGGTCTTTTACCGTGGACCGAACATTCGCCGCTTAGAAAAGTTCGCCGAAGGGCCGGATGGGATGAAAGACATTCGCCTCGTCGAGTTGAAAGATGGCTCGATCGGCGTGTTTACCCGACCGCAAGGGGAAAAAGGCGGCCGCGGGAAAATCGGTTTCACCCGCATTTTCTCGCTCGATGAGTTGACGCCGGACGTGATCGAGGCAGCGCCGATTCTTGATGCCCAATTTACGGATGAAGAATGGGGCGGCGTGAACGAGGCGCATTTGCTTGCAAACGGGCTTGTTGGGGCGCTCGGCCATATCGCTTGCTTTGACGAGCAAGGCAACCGCCATTACTACCCGATGGTGTTCGTGTTGAACCCCGAGACGATGGAGCGTTCGGAGCTGGAATTGCTTGCGCTTCGCTCCCACTTTTTAGACGGGCCGGCGAAACGGCCGGATTTGGCGAACGTTGTCTTCAGCGGCGGGCTCATCCGCAAAGGCGACGGCACCGCCGAGCTGTACGCCGGCGTCGGCGATGCGGAAGCGCAAAAAATTTCGCTCATCGACCCGTTTGCGAAATACGAAGCGCAAGAGCTCGATCGGATGTATGCTTCCGTTTAGCGAAAGGATCGGTGCGACAGACCTTCTCTTGATGAGGAAGGTTGGCGGCCGGTCCTTTTTTGCATTTGGCCGGTTTCTTGCCTTGTGCGAAGGACTTCGGTTTGACATAAACGTGACTTGTTCGGTGACGGTGTATGTGCTCAATGAGGAACGGCTATATGAGCAGGCGGATGTTCAACCTTGTTTGTTTGCATTATCGTGATGAAAGAGGAAATGTTGCTTCCTCACAGCGTTTCTTCAGTTCAAAACTTTGCAACACCGTCGCGTGACCCCTTTCGGCTTCTCCCAAATCGAACAAATCCGTCGTTTTTCAACGGTCTTCGAAAGGACTGCTTAAAAGCGAACAGCGTGGGATTCTTCCCACGCTGTTTCCGTGAAAATGCACGCGTCTTGATGGGGCATTTTCATGCCCAGGTGAAGGGCAAAGGTTGCTCATGGATCTTTTCTGTGTCCAACGGGATGGGGCGACGTTCATCGCCCGCGTGATGCTCCTTTACGGTTGTTTTTGCCGCTTTTCCCGCTCTTTCACTTTCTCCTCCATTCGCTTCAGCAGCTTTTCCCACGGGTTTTCCGCCGTTTTTTTCTTGCGCTTTGGCTTTTCTCCCGCCATGCTTAAGCGCCTCCTTTCGCCGCGGCCGATAAGGCGAGCAAGTCTCGCAGTTCGTCATCGGACAGTTCGGTGATCCACGCCTCGCCTTCGGTGATCACATCAGCGAGCGCTTGCTTTTGTTCGAGCATCTCGTCAATTTTTTCTTCAATCGTCCCGGTTGTGATCAGCTTATGGACGTGGACGAATTTCGTTTGCCCGATGCGGTAGGCGCGGTCGGTCGCCTGGTTCTCGACGGCCGGGTTCCACCAGCGGTCGAAATGGATGACGTGGTTGGCCGCTGTTAAGTTGAGCCCGGTGCCGCCGGCTTTGAGCGATAAAAGGAAAATCGGCGCTTTTTTCGCTTGGAACTCATCCACCATCCGGTCGCGCGTTTGTTTTGGGACGCCTCCGTGCAAAAACAACACCCGCTCATCAAACAAGTCGGAAAGCAGTTCTTGGATCATCTCGCCCATTCGCACATATTGCGTGAAGATGAGGCACGATTCGTCGTTGGCGCGAATTTGCTCGATCAGTTCGATGAGCTTTTCGAGTTTGTGCGACCGTTCGACGAGCTGGCGGGGTCGGCGTTCTTTCAAATACAGCGCCGGATGGTCGCAAATTTGCTTCACACCGTTTAGCATTTGCAAAATCAAGCCGCGCCGCGCAAACGGACTGGCTTCCTTTGCCCGTTCGAGTGTGTCGTTGACGAGCTGCTCGTACAAGGCAGCCTGTTCGGCCGTGAGCGGGCAATATTCTTTTTGTTCGAGCTTATCCGGCAAGTTGAGCGCAACCGCTTCATCCGTTTTCGTCCGCCGCAAGAGAAATGGACGGATGAGCGTTTGCAGCGCCGCTTTTTTGCGGGCATCGCCTTCTTTTTCGATCGGTCCGGCAAATCGGCGTTCAAACTCGGCCGCACTGCCGAGGTAGCCCGGGTTGAGGAAGTGGAAGATGCTCCAAAGTTCGCCGAGACGGTTTTCAACCGGCGTGCCGGATAAGGCGATTTTATGTTTTCCGCTCAAGCGGCGGATGGCGCGCGCTTGTTTTGTTTGCGCGTTTTTAATGTTTTGCGCTTCATCCAAGCAAATGACGTGCCAGTGCATCTGTTTTAAATCGTCATGGTCTAAATGGGCAAGGTTGTAAGACGTAATGACGAGATCGGCCTCGCCTGCCGTTTGCACGAACGCATCGTTTTTCGCCCGGTTCGGTCCATGGTGCACGTAGACGCGCAAGTCTGGGGTGAAGCGGGCGCATTCCTTTTGCCAGTTGCCGATCACGCTTGTCGGGCAGATGAGCAACGCCGGCGTGTCCGGGCGTTCGATTTCTTTGACGTGCGCCAAATAAGCAAGCAGCTGCACCGTTTTGCCTAGCCCCATGTCATCGGCCAAGCAGGCGCCAAAGCCGAATCGGCGCAAAAAGACGAGCCAGTCGACGCCGCGCTGCTGGTACGGGCGGAGCGTGCCGCGAAACGACGGCGGCACATTCGCTTTCGGCAATCCATCCAGCTGCTGGAGCTGGCGGATGAACGCGCGGAACTGATCATGGACGTCAATGTGGATCGGGATCGATTCGTCCGTTGCCTCTTCGCGCTCCTCTGCTTCTGAAAGCAGCGTTTGCGCCACGATATCGTGGATCGGCACGCCTTCTTTTTTCGCCTTTTCCATGAGCGCCTGGGCGCGGCGGACAAGGGCGGGGTCAAGGATGAGCCATTGGCCGCGCAGGCGAATGAGGCGCCGCTTTTGTTCCGCCAAAGCGGCAAACTCCTCTTCCGTCAGCTCAATCCCGTTGGTCGCGACGCGCCAATCGAAATCAGCGAGCCGCTCAAGGCCGAACAGTGATTCGGCGTTGACGGAAGGCGACAGTTTCGCTTTGATCGACAGCTGCGCCTGGCGGATGTCGTGCCACCAGTCGGGAAGCAAGAGGCGTACGCCCGCTTCGGTGAGCTTTAAGCTGTCTTCGGACAAAAAACGCCACGCTTCTTCATTAGACAGTTCCGTCCGCAGACCCTCCCCGGCGTCAAGCCACGGCACGATCGCGCAAATGCGGCGAATGGCGCGCTGGATCGATGATTCATATGGGCGCCAGGCGCGCGGAATATCACGGGCAGAGGCGATGACGCTGTCGTCGATGGCGATGAACACCGCTTCCAGCGTCCATGCGTCGCCGTCCTCAGGCGGCTCGACGAGGCGAAGCCCGACCGTAAACGGCGGCCGGTCGCCGAGCCAGCCGATTTGTTCCAGCCAATCGTCTTCCGTTCCGGTCCATTGGCCGCTGGGGGAGGCGATCAATGGATAAGTGCGAACGATTTCGCCCCAAATGCCGCGAAGTTCCGGGTCGCGTGAGAGCCAGTCGGCGACCGCAAGCGACCGCCATGTAGCGACGAACGGATCGGGATCGTCATCCGCGCCGCGCCAGCGGGTGCGTCCTGCTTCGCTCCATGCGCCGCCTGTGCTTTTCCACAAGGAAGCATCTGGAAGGAAGCGGCGTTCCCCCAACCCATTCCAAATGTGTCTCGCCCACTCTTCCAATCGGGCGGTGAATTCATCCGCCCATTCGATGACGGAAAAGCGCGAGTGCGGACGCAACGCGAACAGAGTGAGCGCTTGCCACGGCGACAGCCGCACGATGTCGTCTTCGATATCAATCATGGTCCCGTAAAAGGTTTCTTCGTGCCAAGCCAATAAAGGCGAAACCCATGATGAGGGATGGGTGGAACCAGAGAGCTCGAAACATCGAATCTCTTCATTCCATCTGCAGGAAATCTGAATCGTCTCCAATGCCTTCATGGAAGCAGTTTTCCTTTCTTTAATTCTTCATGAAACGCGCGCAGGCGCGCCGTTTTGGCGAGCAGCTGTTCAAGATACGCTTCCCATTGATCGAATCGCTTCATCGAGCGGTAATGAGCCCGCATCGTTTTCAAGTGGCGGACCGCCCTTTGGTAGCTTGACCGGTTTTTCTCGTTGAGCAGCTTGATCACGGTCCGATGATATAACGGCATGACAAGATCCGTCCCGCGCGCTTGCAATGTTTTGAGCAGCTGCGGATGCAGCTCATCAGCGGTGATGTTCGCCCATAAGAATAGGTCCACGACTTCCCGGTAGCGTCCTTGCCGATACAAAAAGTTGGTGTACTCGTTGACGCTGTACGGAAGGCTTCGCTGCAAAAAATCTTCCCATGCATCCGGTCGGTTTCGTTGGCGGGCATACATTTCAAACAAATGAACCGCTTCGTCCAAAAAACTTCCCCGGGCGAGGTCGGACATGTGGGAAAGATAAAGCGGCCAATCGTCCTTCGCTTTTTCCCAAACGGATTCAAACCGCTTGACGAGGCCGTTGGTGATGAATCGCCCCATCCATTCCACCAAAAACAAGCCTGCCTGATGGGGAAACGCGCGGTAAAGCGCGATCGCTTCGTCGTCTTCGCCAAGCAAAAAGGAAAGATGAGCCGCCGCCATAGCGGCGCGGATGTCGTCTCGGTCTTTGGCGAGCCGAAGGAGTTCGGCTCGTTCCTCTTGCCGCCATGTGGGCTTGGTGAACAGCGATTCCCACGCGGTTGTGTAAAAGTCATAGCCGAATGATGACAGCCCTCCGTCCAAAAACAGTACATCACGAACATACGGAATCGTCTGTTCAATCAACGCGTTGAGCGACCGCGGCAGCGATTGAGTAGACAATTTTTCCAAGGCGTCAAAGGCGCGTTCGGCGACATAGTTGACGTCCTGCTGCCAGGAAAACTGTCCGTAAGAGGCGAATACGACGTCGTTCCACCCTTGCGCCTCCCCGTACTGCCGAAGCTTTTCCAACAAAAAGAGAGCGGCATGAAGCTCCCGCAACGGACGGGCGCCAGCTTGCCTCCCTTCGTTTTTGCCAAGTTTCGGGAGCAGCTGGAAGGCCAAACGGTACGGCCAGTTTTGGCCGTTTTGATGGCGCGAGAAAAAGTCTTGATACTGTTTCTCAAATTGGTCCCGCCAATCTTCGACGGTTTCATTTTGAGTGATGGAAAGGGCGGTCGGTTTCCCCACCCTTTTTTGAGCGAGCGGCTCCCGTTCATGGGGAGCGGTTGTCTCTTTCCACAACGCTTCGATTTGCCCTTTTTTCCAAAGGCGAAACAGCTCACCGCTGTCGAACACATTGCCGTATACGTAAAAAAACAGCGCCAAAATATGCGGACATAGCCCGTCCGTCCCGCATGGGCAGCGATGGCGGCGGGTGATGTTGGCCAAATCAAGCATGACATCATGGGGGGTGATGTCGGAAACGACCCCTTCCACTTCGTGGCTGTTGATCACCATGACGTTATAGACCAACCCGTTTCTTGATAAGTCGCGCCCTTTTTGAATGAGATTGTGGAAAATAGGAAACGGCAATTCTTTCACCAATTCTTCTGCCGCTTGCCGCAAAAGCGGTTTGGAGATCGTGGTCTGCAACATGTCGGTCCGTCCTTTCCGATCCATTCCTTATCATCCTATTATAGCATGTGACAGCGTGTCGAAAAAAGAGGGGCAATGTGACAAAACGCGTCTGTTCTCGAGCCGGCATGAAAGGACATTGCGAGCTTTTGAACGTGTACGCGTTTTGATAGAAAGAAAGCTGGTGATGGTTGAACGTCTATCGATGATGGTATAATAGGAATAGAAAAAGTCCAAATGGAAAAGAAAGCAGGTGCATCGAATATGGCGGAAACGCCGCGGAACGCGTTATGCCCGTGCGGAAGCGGGAAAAAGTACAAGCATTGTTGCGGAAAAAAAGAGGCGGTTTCGATTTCGTCATTGATTGACCGCGAGTTGATCGAATGCATGAATGATATGCGTCAGTTTGTTTTGCAGCGGTATGAGAGGGAGGCGGAAGAGCTTTTAGACCAGTTCCCGCTTGATGAGATGCCGGAGGAACTCGAGCTTGGCGTGCAGATCATGGCGGTGAACTGGATGTTGTTTTGTTGGCCGGTTGATGAAACAGGACAAACGATCTTTTCTGCTTACCGGAAAAGCCGTCATTGGGAGCGGTGGCGCCCGTCCGTTCAGGCGCACATCGAGAGGTGGGAAGGAGCCGTTCCGTCGCTTGGCGAGTTCATCGGCTATGATGACGACAATCGCCCCGTTGTCCGGGATTTGTTGACGGGAGGGGAAAAGATCGTTCATTTATTGGCTTCCCATCAATGGCCGAGCGTGATCGAAACAGGAGATGTGGTGTTCGGCTTCCTTGTGCCGTACCAAGACGTGTTCACGTGTTTCACAGCGGTGTTTCCGCTCCCGGCGTCAGGGAAAGATCGATTGCTTCGGGCGATTCAACAAGAAGGGGAGTGGAGCGGTCAGCCATCGGCTTTATGGATGCGCGATCGGTTCGTCGCTGTGCTTTCCGATGTGCTCTTGGAGTGGCTTTGGCAGTTCGCCAAACAGTTCAAATGGGATGATCCGAAACAAGCGGCCGTCATTCGCGAGCTCGATGAAAACGAGCCGGAGGCGCCAGCGGCGCTGCTCAATCAAGCGTTCGCCATATGGGCGATCTATTGCGGAAAAACATCCCGCCTCCCTTATTCGGTCCCCGTCTACGCGGCGGCGCTCCGCTATGTGGCTGGGCATTTGATGAAGGCGGAAGGATCGGAGGTGGAAGACATCGCCGATCGGTATGACGTGATGCCAGAAGATGTGCGATCGGCGGCGTTGGATTTTTTCCTGATGGCTGTTGATGATGAAGACGACGAGGAATGGCTCGATGACTGGGAGGAAGACTGGTTCGAAGAGGAAGGGGATGAGCTTGATGCGCGCATCAATGAATGGATCGATGACATCGATCTGATGTTGATGCGTGAAGGATGGAACGAGAAGCGAGTCAACCGTCATATTGACCGCGCCATCCGTTCGTGGCGGAATGAAGGCCTGCTCGAGGAAGTGAATGAAAAAGAATTGCGTAAAGAACTCCGCGATGTAGCGTGGGAGATCTTCACCGATCGGGGATTCATCTAGAAGCTGGCAGAAAAACGGGCGCTGCGCGCAAGTCAGCGGCATTTCGTCAGAAAGGAAAGCCGGTTCCACAAGGGCTCTCTCATTCAACCATCATGGAGCTCAACCCAAGCTCTCTATAAGCAGAAACAGGGAATGGAATACGTTCCATTCGTGAAACTCCAAAAAAAGCGGCGGGGAACGATCCGTTTTGACCGAATCCATAATGGATTGGGAAAAATGGCTTTGTGCGCGATTCCGACCGTTTTTAATATCTTGGTCGCCGTTTTGGAAAGGAAAGATTAGAAGGGAGGATTTTGCATGGCAATCGGCCGAAATGACCCGTGCCCGTGCGGAAGCGGGAAAAAGTATAAGAAGTGCTGCATGAACAAACAGCAGGAGCGTGAAATCAAGCGGGTGCGGCAGCGCCGCTTTTTTGACCAAAAATATGAGCTGTCGCAAATGGTGCAGCGGTTTTTGGATGAATCGCTGTCTTATGATGAACGCGAAGCGGTCAACCGTACATTTCGCCGAATGATCGAACAAAAGGATCATCGTGAAGAGTTGAAGGTGTTTGAGACGCTTTGGCGTTTTTTCCTCCATCGTTATCCGAATGGATTGCGCGGCGTTGAATGGTTTCAACAGGAAAAAGGGCGTCGTCTGTCTCCGGAGCTCAAGGAAATGTTGGACCGCTGGGTTCGACTTGTGCCGCGCCTTGTGCAATTTGTCGATTTGCATGATGAAGGAGGAGTGGCGGTCGACCGGTTGACGGGCGAGAAACTTCTCATGCCGTATTGCGAGACATTGGAGGTTGTGCGCCCTTGGGGCGGCATGTTTGCCTTTTTGGAGCCATTTGACGGCGGCTATTACGTTTGCGGTGTATCATCGATTGTGGATCCGAAGGGCGTGGAACGGGCGGAAGAGAACATTCGCGTCTTGTTGACGCAAACCGATTGGCCGTATGACAAGGTAGCCGTTGAACATTTTCTCGATATCGTCGATGCAGGCTATCCTCCGAGGGCGGACGATGTGCAAGAGGAGCGCACGCGATGGACGTATGAATACGAATGCCAGGAAGCCGCTGAGGCGATGAGGAAGCTTGCTTCGATCGGACGCGCTCACATTGATCATGACGATGGGGAGAAAGTGGAAGGTTCATGGTGCACCAATGTGTACCATTATGTCGGAGTGATTTCCCCCAAGCTGATTCATGTGTTTGAATTAGGCGGGTCATTATCCGCTCATCGGTCGCGTCTCGTGTTGTCTACCGAGGAGGAAGGGACGGCCGAACAGCTCGTGTCGCTGCTGCAGGCGTTTGGGTATTCCCCAAAAGAACGAAAACGGGGGACAGAAGCTGTTTTGCGCCGAAAAGGGATCGAAAACGTTTCGCTTCATATTGATTCAGACCCAGACTCTCCCCCTTGGGTGGCAACGATGGCCGGATTGGATGTTCAAATGGAAAAAGCCCTTCACATCCCGCTTGAGAAATGGAATGGAAAAACCCCTCACGAAATGGCGCGCGAGGGGCGTGTTCAGGAAGTGGATGAGTGGCTGAAAGAGTATGAATTCCATTTGTTTAACATGCAAGAACGAGCCAATTTGCCGGTGCTCATCGGAGTGAATTCCATTCGCTCCCGTTATGGATTGCCCCCATCTCCGTTTAGCTCATCACATCGTCTTTCGGACTTATGGAAAATGAAATGGATGGGGCCGGAAAGAACCGAGACATTGTTGATCCGCGCGGAATGGGAAGGGATGTATTTTACCGATGACGCATTGGCGTTTTATAACGAAGTCATCGTGAGCGGAGAAAAAGAAGCCAAAGAGGCGTGTTGGGCCGTGGTTTTGCTCGTGTGTGAATATATGACCGGGCGGACGTTTTCATCGTGGGAGGACGTAGGAGAAGAAGACTGGAAACAATGCATCGTCGATCAAATCCCGTCAAGATGGAGTTCGTTTTCATGGGAAGTGGTGAGCCGAGCGCTCGATATGTTGCTTGAGTGGGCCGATTGGCTGGACCGCCGTTATGGAACGAATCATCGAACTGTTATTGGTGCCGTGCTGGAAGAGGTCAGAAGCGAATTGGAACATTGCTTTGCTTTGCTGGATGAATGGAGGGGCGAGAACGGAAAGGGGGATGAGGAACTGATGGCTTGGCAGCTTGCTCGTTTGTTTGGTTTGCCTATTTCCCTTTCCGTCGGTTTCTCGTTTTTCCGCGTCAAGCGTGTGGAACAGGGGAAGGCGGTGCTGGATTGGCTTGCCCATAACCGAACGGTGACATGGGACATTCCGAAGCGGGCAGAGCCGCATCTGTTGCCGGGCATGTATATCGTCGCCGCGACCGATCGCAACGGCAAGCTGGACGATCTTGCCCGCGTATATCCGCCGTCTTTCTCTCCGTACGTAGAGCCGTGGCTTCAGGCGCTGCAAGAGTGGCCAGACAAGGTGGAGAAAGAACGGGCTGCGTTTCAAGAGCGCCTGCTTGCCTCGTTGTCCCGTTTGCTTCGCCAGCCGTAGGCGTCCCGATGAATGACGGGGCGCTTGTTTCTCTCGGCTCGGCCTCTATGATTCTCCATTATGCAGGCAAGCCCAATGGTAAGAGTCATTCATATTCTTAGGATTTTGGTCCATCACCATAACGTGTGCTTGAGAAGCAGGGTTTTTCTCGTTTTACCGAGAAACGGATGAGGACGCGAATGATCCAAGAATCCTACACCTTTAGGAGTGCGGAGTGTCAACCGGCATGAAAATCATGGATTGGCTGATTTCTCCTTGGAGAAGGAAATATGGCATGTTTTGAAAAAGCCAAGGGCACCTTTTGATAAAAAATGGAATGCGAATCGATGTTCTCGACATGAGCGGCGGAAGTCCCAAAGTGCTTGCGATATGTGTTGCTGAAAGCAGTTCCATCACACGTTGATCGTGAATGTCTCCCCAAAGTGTTTAGCTGGCCCGAGCGTTAGCGTAGAGGGGGAGAACGTTCAATGACTATGATACAAAGAAAGTAGGTAGCTATATGGTGAAGGCATCGCGAAACAATCTTTGTCCATGCGGCAGTGGGAAAACGTACAAGCATTGTTGTGGGAAGAAAGAAGCAGTATCGATAGAATCTCTAATTGACCGTGAAGTGGCCAAATGTATGCAAGATGTGTTTTCGTTTGCGTTAGAGCGATATGAGGAAGAGCTTGCTTTCATGATGTCTGGTTCTCCATTTCAAGGGCTTCCTAACGAGCTGGAGACCAGCGCCAATTTATTGCTGACGAACTGGGCGATTTTTCACAGACACGTTGATGACAAAGGGATGACAATTTTTTCAGCCTATATGAGAAGCCGGCGCCGCACGCGGTGGCGTCCAGCAGTGCAAACTCATTTGAAGCGATGGGACGAGGCGGTTCCGTCGTTTGACGAGATCATTCATATCGAGGATGAGCGGCGTTTCCTTGTACGCGATCTGTTGACCAGAAAAGAAAAGTACGTCCGTTTTTTGACGCCGGAGGAGCTTCCGTCTGCTAGGGAGGGGGACGTGTTAGTAGGATGCCTCGTTCCGCATGGGGACGAGTGGGCGTACTTCATGAAGGTGCTGCCGATTCTAAAGAGCGGGAAGGATCGGCTTGCGCGGGCGCTTCAAGCGGAATGGAATCCGGATACGAAAACGTGTGAAGTGTTTTTGCGCGAGTCGTTTCCGGAATTGCTTGAAATAGCGGTCCATGAGCTGTTGTGGCAGCTGCTGAGCGAAAAGGACTGGGGGGATCGAGATCAAGATGATGTTTTTCGCGAATTAAAGAAAAAGGAAGAAACAACCTCCTCCCTAGTGCTCAGCGAGGCTGCGTTCCTTTGGCGCGCATATTGCGAAATGGATGAACCGGTCATCAAGAATCCTGCTGTGTATGCGGCTGCACTCCGTTATTTGGCGAGTGAAATGGCTGGAAGAGAATTTGTCAATATGGAAAAGGTTGCGGAACACTACGGCGTTCCTGTAGAGGAAGTGGAAGCCGCTGTGATGGAATTGTTTTTATTTCGCACAGAGTTGCTCGATGATGGAGATGATGAGGGCGAGAATGATGATGAGTGGCTCTTTGACGATGGGGATGACGGTGATGAGATCTGGTTCGACGACGGTGGGATGGAGGATGGCGATGAGCTGGACCGTGCGATTGAGGAATGGCTTGACCAAGTTGAGGAGTTGTTTGATTGCGAGGGCTGGGACGTTGATCAAGTCCATCGCTTGATCGACAAAGCGATCCGAACATGGAAAAAGGACGGGTTGCTTGAAGGAGTCGATGCAGCTGAGTTGCGCAAGGAGCTCGAGGAGCTCGTCTGGGAGACGTTTGCTGAACGGGGATTTTTGTAAGGCGATGGACAAAGCAGGCAACAAAGGACAGATGGATGCGAAAGAAGGTGCCCTTGAGAGATGACGGATACCTTCTTTCGCATGCGTTACAATCGGATATAGGCCAGCCGCTCGTTCGCTTCCTCGACGTCAAAGGCATCAGGATCAAAATCTTCGCCTTTCATGTCGTACATCCAGTCTACCAGCTCGCGCAATTCGGGATCGGCAAGAGAGTCTTTTTGCGCCGCCGCTTCCAGCAGCTCCAGGTAGCCATAGACACCGCCGCAATCCTCGGGAGGGCATGCCCGTTTTCCTTTCAGGCAAGCGGCTCGTTCCAACGGTTTTGGGAGTGTTTCAATCTTTTCAACAGTGACGGTATGGCGCCAGTAGTCGCCAAAATCGTAAATATATAGAAACTTTTGTTTTTCTTCCGTCAGCCATTGCTGTAATGGGATGCGGCGGGCGTCCATCAGTTCTTTTTCCAGCTGAAACGAATCCCAGCCGTCAGGGATGCCGATGAGAACGCTTCCGAAATCGAATTCGTATAAATGGGCTTGTTCCCATCCCATCGCTTCTTGGATGATGAGATGAAGCTCGTGAAATGTCGCATGTCCGGGAACAAGGACGCGCCGCCAAATCGGCGGACGGATGCCGTTTAATGTGATTTTCAGCTGGTAGGCTGTTTTGGACCGCCGCCGTTTGGAAGGGGGTGCGCTCTTTGGCGCCTCAACCCATCTGCCGTGTGGACGGTCCCGCTCTGTCGGATGGAACATGGCAGACAATTCGTCGATCAGTTTAGCAAGATTGTCGGGGTTCATAGCCCTCGTCTCCTTTCGGATAAACGTTTTGTATAATAGTAGTTTATCCTGTCCATAGTAGAATTTAAACATTATTGATGGAAATATTGAAAAAAGAAAGATGGGAGAGGAGGATGACGCATGTCGATCGGCTGGAATGACCCATGCCCGTGTGGAAGTGGGAAAAAGTATAAGAAGTGCTGCATGAACAAACAGCAGAATCATGAAATCAAACGGGTGCGCCAGCGCCGCTTTTTTGACCAAAAATATGAGCTGTCGCAAATGGTGCAGCGGTTTTTGGATGAATCGCTGTCTTACAACGAACAAGCAGCGGCGAGACGGACGTTTTACCAAAAAATAGAGGGTATGAAGAATTTTAAATAGTTGGAATGTTTTGAAACGCTTTGGTACTTGTTCATTCACCGTTTTCCCAATGGAATGCGCGGCATTGAATGGTTCCAGCGCGACAAAGGACACCGTCTCCCGTTGGAGCACGGAGCGCCTTTGGCGCTTCTGCGTGTTTCTTCATGGGGACGGCTTATCCATTCGGACATCGGTTAGAGAAGCGATGGTGGTATGTCGGCCGTAGATGGATGGTTCGACTGGGTTGCGCGTTGTGGCTGCTGTCGTGTGAAGAGGCATCATGCAGAAAAAGGAGAGCTATTGTCGGTTGATGGATGCCGCCCCGCTAGTTTTGTCGAGCGGTTTTCCCAAGTGACAGACAGGAAATTCCCCGTTGTGCGCGAACGATATAGTAGACAAATTGGAGACAACGGGGGAGGGAATGCGCATGAGGCGAGGAATATGGCTCGCCCTGTTGTTTTGTTTGCTATGGCTGGCTGCGGCTGCTTGGCCGGTGGGGGCGAAAGGGGAGAGTGGGAA
This sequence comes from Geobacillus sp. Manikaran-105, assembly GCF_002809955.1. Taxonomy (NCBI): domain Bacteria; kingdom Bacillati; phylum Bacillota; class Bacilli; order Caryophanales; family Anoxybacillaceae; genus Geobacillus; species Geobacillus sp. Manikaran-105. Next base: position 6,147 of record NZ_PIJG01000037.1, on the reverse strand, counting down.
AACCGCTCAGTTGGCGGTGGTGACGGCGGATCAGGTGAACGTCCGCCAAGGGCCGGGGGTGCCATACCGTCCATTGGCGAACGTTCACCGCGGCGAGGCGTATCGGCTGATCGAGGTCAAGGATGGATGGGTGAACATCGAGTGGAAACCGAATCAAACCGGGTGGATCGCCGCGCGGTACGTCGCGTTGGCAAAAGAGACGGCCGTCGTGCAAGAAAACCGACTCCGCCTTCGACAAGAGCCGAGCCGAGATGGGCGAATTATCGGGCATTTGGCGCGGGGAGAAACGGTATGGGTCATCAAGGAAGATGGGGAATGGACGGAAGTGATCGCAGACGGTGCGATCGGCTGGGTGTCTTCAGCATACCTCACTGCGGCTAGGGAGTCATCGATTTCGCATCAAACCGGAATCGTCAACGCCAGTTCGCTCAACGTGCGGGCTGAGCCGTCATTGAAGGCAGCGCGCGTCGGCCGCCTTGTCCGGGGCGAAGAGGTCGAGATTGTGGAAAAGAAACCGGGATGGTACAAAATTGCCTCCCAAACAGGGCTTGATGGGTGGGTGTCATCCGCATATGTGCAGGTAAAGGGTGGACAAGCCAATGAAAAGGAAGCGGAAGCGCCCCAGTCGGCTGACCGCTCGCTGCTTTCAGCCATCGCGCCTAGCGACTCCCGCCTTTATGTAGACAGCTGGACGCGCGGTCCTGTTCAGGCGCTGGCCGGAAAAACGATCGTTCTTGACGCTGGCCACGGAGGCAAAGACGGCGGGGCCCAAAGTGTCGATGGCATCAAGGAAAAGGAGTTGACGTTGGAAACCGCCAAGCTTCTGAAAAACAAGCTGCAATCTTACGGCGCTCGCGTCGTGCTGACGCGCTCCAGCGATGAGTATGTGCCGCTGTCGGCGCGTGTTGCCGCCGCCCGCCTGTATCAGGCGGACGCGTTTATTAGCTTGCATTACGACAGCGCCGCTGATCCAGATGCGTCCGGCATCACCATTTACTATTACGATCGGTTTGCGGACTACGAATTGGCGCAATCGTTCCAAGGGCTGTTCAGGCAACTTTCCGCATTGCCGTTTCGCGGCATCGCCTTTGGCGACTATTACGTGTTGCGAGAAAACGAGAAGCCGTCCGTGTTGCTTGAGCTCGGCTATTTAAGCAATCGGTCGGACGCTGCGGTTGTGGCGACAAACGGTTATCAAGAAGCGGTGACGACGGCCATCGTGAACGCCGTGCGCCATTATTTTCAATAGTACGCCCCTTTTCTAAAAAGTGGATAACTGCGGCATGACAAAAAGCGCCCCGGATTTTCGGGGCGCTTTTTGTCGCCTCGCCTTGTTTGGATCACCGCTGGCTGACCATAGAGGGCCATTAGCTTTTCAAGGCGTTTTCCTGAGGGCTGCAAGGGCGAAAGGGTGGAAGTTGGTTGACACAATAGTTAAAAAAGTATAATATTTATAAAGGATTAGGATAATAATAATCGCCTGTTATTCTAATTAGTACTATTGTTTTGTTATATATCAGAATATTCAATTCATTTTTGATGGAATAGAAATGGGGGATACAATGAAGACGAGAGATGTGTTGTTTACAGGATTGATGCTATTTTCTCTCTTTTTTGGCGCGGGGAACTTGATTTTCCCTCCGTATTTAGGGATGGAAGCGGGAACGGCCGTATGGCCGGCGGTTCTTGGATTTATCGTCACCGGTGTTGGGCTGCCGCTGTTGTCGGTCGCGGCGGTGGCGTTCGCCAAAGACGGCATCCGTTCGCTCGGCAACGCTGTTCATCCGCTGTTCAGCCTTTGCTTTTCACTCGCTGTGTATTTGGCGATCGGCCCGTTTTTCGGCATTCCGCGCGCGGCTAGCGTCGCCTATGAAATCGGAGCGAAGCCGTTTTTCCCTGAGAGCGGATCTTTGGTGATGTGGCTGTTTACGGGTCTCTTTTTCGCCCTTGTGTACTGGCTCAGCTTAAACCCCTCGAAGCTTGTGGATCGAATCGGCCAGCTGTTGACGCCGGTGTTGCTGCTTTCCATTGCTGTGCTTTGCCTTACCGGTTTAATCCGGCTTGACGACCCACAGGCGCTGCCGGCTGAGAAGTATGCCTCGGCGCCGTTTGTGAAAGGGATGCTGGAAGGGTATTTAACGATGGATACGATCGCGGCCCTTGCCTTTGGCATCGTCGTCATTCATGCGCTCCGTGACCGCGGGGTGGACCGGCCGGCGTTGCAGGCAAAAGCCACGGTGCAAGCCGGATTGATCGCTGGATTGGGACTCGCGCTCGTTTATGGCGGCATTGCCATCATTGGTGCTAGAATGGCGGGTGTCGGCTCATTTGCCAACGGAGCCGAGCTATTGTCATACGTGTCATCGCTGCTGTTTGGCAGCGGAGGGAAGTTGCTGTTGGGCGTGATCGTGGCGCTTGCCTGCTTAACAACGGCGGTTGGTCTAGTCGCTGCTTGTGCGCAATACTTTCAAGAGCTCACCCCGACTGTTTCGTACCGAACGTATGTCATTGTATTAACCTTATTTAGCTTTTTGATGTCAAACCTCGGCTTAAATGCGTTGATCGCTGTTTCCGTTCCAGTGTTGACGATGCTGTATCCATTGGCGATCGTGCTCGTCGCCCTGTCGTTTTTCCGCCGCTTTTACCGTGGTTCGGCGAAAGTGTACGGGATGGCGTTGCTCTTTACCGGCGTGTTCAGCCTGTATGACGGTTTGAAAACGATCGGGCTGGAGACGGCATGGTTAGAACCGCTCCTCTCATGGGCGCCGCTGTTTTCAGTCGGGCTCGGCTGGGTTGTCCCTGCGCTGATCGGCGCTGCGCTTGGCTTGATGATCGATCGGCCGTCCGCAACGAAACGGAAACATGCGGCGTAAAGGGCTGACTCAAAAGGTCATGTACGCCCGGTCGGGGGAATAATATGAATATAAAATCCGTCTGATGTATATATATGGAAGAAGGGAGGATGCCTCGTTGCTTTTGGGGCATTCTCTTTTTTGTGTGGAAAATAGTTTTTTGTTCGAGCAACGGGGCGGAACCCGTGAAAACCGGCAGGCGATTCGATATAATGAGGACAAGCGACGATCGCCGCAATGGATGAAAAGGTGTGAGGAATCGTGAAGATAGCGATTGCGGGAACGGGATATGTTGGACTTGTGACCGCGGCTTGTCTAGCCGATAAAGGGCATGATGTGACATGCGTCGATGTGAACGAAGAGAAAATTCGCCTATTAAATGAAGGGATCGTCCCGATTTATGAGCCGGGGCTTGACTCGCTTATTCAGCGAAACGGCGTTCGCCTTCGCTTTACGACCAACGATGTGGAAGCGTATCAACGGGCGGAAGTGATCATGATCGCCGTCGGCACGCCGCCGCAGCAGGACGGGTCTGTGCGGCTTGATGATGTATGGGGCGCATTGCGACGCATCGCCGGGGCGGCCGAACGCGATTGCCTTGTCGTTATCAAGTCGACCGTGCCCGTCGGCACTGGCGATGAAGCCGCCCGTTTTTTGGCGGAAAACGGACGGCCGGAGGTGAAATTCGACGTCGTATCCAACCCGGAGTTTTTGTCGCAAGGAACGGCAGTGCGCGATACACTGCAGGCGCCGCGCATTGTATTGGGAGTGGATTCGGACCGGGCTGAACGGGTGATGAAGGAGCTGTACGCCCCGTTTGCCCTCCCGTACGTCGTGACGGACCGGAGAAGCGCTGAGATGATCAAGTATGCGGCCAATGTGTTTTTGGCGTTGAAAATTTCGTACATCAACGAGATCGCCAATGTATGCGAGTTGGTAGGCGCTGATATTCAGGCGGTGGCGGAAGGAATCGGCATGGATCCGCGCATCGGCCGCCGCTTTTTGCGCGCCGGCGTCGGGTATGGAGGCTCATGCCTGCCGAAAGATGCAAATGCCCTCTATTCCTTGGCGGCTTCCCACGGCTATTCGCTCAAAACGGTATGGGCGGCGATCGACGTCAATGAGAAACAAAAATGGAAACTTCTTGACAAAGCGCGTCTGCACATTGGGGATTTCCGCAACCGGACGGTCGCCGTGCTTGGCGCCGCATTCAAGCCGGGCACCGATGATGTGCGCGAGTCTCCTGCCTTGGCGAACATCGAGCGGCTCATTGCCGAAGGAGCAGTCGTGCGCGTCTGGGACCCAGCCGCTCTCGAACATGTCGTCCGCCGTTTTGGCGATGCGGTTGTTTGTTGCGAGACGATCGAGGAAGCCATTCGCGGCGCGGATGTTTGTTTCATTTTTACCGAATGGCCCGCCGTCTTGCAGTTTGACCTTTACCGCTACAAAGCGCTCATGAACGCGCCGCTTGTGTTTGACGGGCGCAATTGTTACGATGTGAAACGGGCGATGGCCGCCGGCCTCGTCTATGAGTCGATTGGGCGGCCGGTGGTGGGCGGATGGCAAAGCGCGATAAAGGAAACGGTGGAGCATCACGAATGACGTTTGGGACAGCAGCTCACTCACTAAACGTGCAGCGGGCTGCCTTTCTTCATGAATATAGAGAAATGAAAATTCAAAAATTTCCGTTTATAATATTAAGAAAGCGGAAAAGAGGGGGAAACGTGATGACAAAGGAAGAAATCAAACGACTCGTTGATGAAGTGAAAGCGGACGTCATCGCCTGGCGCCGCCATCTGCACGCCCATCCGGAATTGTCGTTCCAAGAGGAGAAAACGGCGCAGTTTGTTTACGAGACGCTGCAATCGTTCGGCCACCTTGAGCTTTCGCGTCCGACGAAAACGAGCGTGATGGCGCGGCTTATCGGCAAGCAGCCGGGCCGGGTCGTCGCCATTCGCGCCGATATGGACGCGCTGCCGATTCAAGAGGAAAACTCGTTTGAATTTGCCTCGAAAAACCCCGGCGTCATGCATGCGTGCGGCCATGACGGCCATACGGCGATGCTGCTTGGGACGGCGAAAATTTTTTCCCAGCTGCACGATGCCATCCGTGGCGAGGTTCGCTTTTTGTTCCAACACGCGGAAGAACTGTTCCCGGGTGGGGCGGAGGAGATGGTGCAAGCGGGTGTCATGGACGGGGTGGACGTCGTCATCGGCACTCACCTTTGGTCGCCGCTTGAGCGTGGAAAAATCGGCATTGTGTATGGACCGATGATGGCCGCACCCGACCGCTTTTTCATCCGCATCATCGGCAAAGGCGGCCATGGAGCGATGCCGCACCAAACGATCGATGCGATCGCCATCGGAGCGCAAGTCGTGACGAACTTGCAGCACATCGTCTCGCGCTATGTCGATCCGCTCGAGCCGCTTGTTCTGTCCGTGACGCAATTTGTGGCGGGTACGGCGCATAATGTCCTGCCTGGGGAGGTCGAAATCCAAGGGACAGTGCGCACGTTTGATGAGACGCTGCGGCGCACGGTGCCGCAATGGATGGAGCGCATTGTCAAAGGAATCACCGAAGCGCACGGCGCCTCGTATGAGTTTCAATTTGACTACGGCTACCGCCCGGTCATCAACTACGATGAAGTGACCCGCGTCATTGAGGAAACAGCGCGCGAACTATTGGGCGAAGAAGCCGTCGCCCGCTTGAAACCGAACATGGGTGGCGAAGATTTCTCCGCCTTTTTGCAAAAAGCGCCGGGCAGCTTCTTTTACGTCGGCGCCCGAAACGAAGAAAAGGGGATCGTGTACCCGCATCACCATCCGCGCTTTACGATCGACGAAGACGCGCTTGAGATTGGCGTGCAAATGTTTGTCGCCGCGACGTTGAAACTGTTGGCGGGGGCGGAATAGCTGTTTTCGCTTGACATATCCAAGGAGGGAGAGAAGATGAAACTCACATTTCGCACCCTAACAAGGTCAAAACAAAGGATTTTTTATTTAGTTTTTCAGAATAACTTTTTGACCAACACAACGAGCGATGGCAATCCTTTTTTTACCATCGCTAGTCGTTCCATATGACGTTACACGTAAATGCTCTCATCCATGCCCAATCCCTGCAGAATTCTTCGCTGATCAGGGGTAAGGGAGCGATCCAGTGAGCGTTGGATGCGCCCATCCGGCAGCTTGAACAGGACGACGTTCACATATTGAAACAGCTGAAAAATCGCCTGTCCCGTCGGCCGGGTCAGCTTGCGGCCTCCAGGACCCTTCAACGGGTGTTCTGGAGTAATAAA
>NZ_PIJG01000036.1:0-30115 GCF_002809955.1 Geobacillus sp. Manikaran-105 | reverse complement strand
GTTTGTCAACTACATCCACGAACGTCCGGAGGAAGTGCTGCAGCGCTTAGGGTGTGCAGGATGACTGAGAAGTTAACTCTTCATGTTGCATGTATATAGATTTTCTTTGACACAGTATTTACTGAACGATTTCAAGCAAGAAATTCTCCGATAGACCGTTCTAGGTTTAACATTTTCTTTTGTAATCTGATGCTGGATGAAGCGACGAACATGCGTTTTTGTAATGTCATGAAGTTGTACAGAATAACCGTGTTGAATTAAGAAGTTCTCGAAACATCTCAAATCATACGCATAACCATCAACGGTGTTAAGTGAATAGTTTTTTTCAATTTGCAAGTACAACACAAATTCATCAATGGCTTGTCGAAACAACATAAAAAACACCTCCAGTTGATAATCAACGACCGATGATAATCGATAAAAAAATAATGATAATTCGTTTAAAAAATGATAATTCGTAGACACAAAAAACTATGAGGAACTTAGGTTAACAAGTTCCGGATAATTGATTTTATGGGCACTGGAGGGAAGAGGTCATGAGATTCCGGGAAAATAATAAGTTAACATAATATAAATTATAGGAAGTTATATTCGGTTTTGTCTCAATAAAAAGTAATCTTTTGATAGTGAGACGAAAAGCAAAGAAACAACGACATCCGTCATGAATGAGCGCTTTTGCAGCATACGCATGCAGCGGACATATTTGGTTGCTGAACTCCCCGCCACCTGGAAATCCGTTATAGTTTGTTATAAAGGAGTGCGCGATGATGAGATGCGGGCTCGTCCATATTTGTTGTGTCATACCAAAAAAAATCAAGAGTCGTCGCCAATTTGGTTTTTGCGCCGTTCCTAGCTTGTGCCCGAGCGGTATGTGTTTCACCGCAATCATTTTCCGCATCCGTCTCGCCTTCCTGATCGTTTGACAGTGGCTGGGCTTGTCCCTTTCTCCTGCCGAGTTGAAAGGCGTGCGGATGCAAATAAAATAAAAACGTGCAGTGTTCCCGAGTGGTTCATGAAACACTGCACGTTACCCGCTGCGTGTCGATTGTCGCAGGAAAGGCATGCTCCCATCCTTTCTTTTTAACTTTCAACGTTATGCAATGTCGGTGTGGCGATAGCGGACGCCTTTATACCGAACGCGAACCGGCATGCCTTTCTCTTGTTTGTACCTGATGAGCAGCCGTCGAGCTTTTGAAAAGGCTTCCATCATCCCGGATGCCGGAATCGCCTCATCCCAGACAGACGTTCTTCCTTGGTCTGTGTAAAAGGAAAAGACGTACTGTTTCACCCTCTTCACCTCCCTATGTACTTATTATAATCAGAGACTGTTTTTCCTAAACACAAAAACTGTTACAATTATGTTAACATTTTCTGTGCCGTGGCACTATGAAAAAATGGCTGGCGGAATGGGCCGCCGTGTCACGTTCTTTTTTTGATCTATGGAGCTCCTTTCAGTATGTTCGTTGTCACCGCCGGAATCAGCCTGCCGCCATGCTGCAAAGCCAGCGGTCTCTCTCTTGTCGCCGCAAAGAAAACCGGCACCTTATTCGATGCCGGTTTGATGTTTGTATTGTTTGACAGCCGACGGATAGTCGGCTTGGATGGCGTCTTTGTCCCGCCCAAGCCGCACGCTTAAAAACTCTAGCACAGCGGCGTCGTAGGCGAGCCCTGCCGCAAACTGCCGCTTTAACCATCGCTCGCCCGCGGCTTCATCGGGAAAGGTGCGAGCCTCTCCCCCGTCGGCATACCATGTCCATCCCTGTTCCGTCTGGCGGCTTAACCACCACTGGCCCTGATGATTCGTCCAAAACACGCCTTCTGCCTCTTCCCGCTTGTTCAGTTGGTTTTGTTCCGCATCGCCATAAACAGGCGCAAGCGGGAACGTCTCGATGACAAACAGCGGAAAGGTCGTGTCATCCACAAAACAACCCGATGCCTTCGGGTGGCCGCCGCCGCCAAACTGCTTCGCGAATTCGGCGACGTTGACGTCGTCATGGATGGTGCGAAACCCGATATGTTTTGTCCCGAGATTGACTAGGGCGATCAAATCTAGGTGCGGATGCCGTTTGGATAAGGCGTTGCCAAGCTCCGACAGATGGCGTTCAGCGAACACGACGCCGATGCAGTAATCGCCGATCCAGCGCTGAACGAGCTGCTTTTGCTTCTGTCGGATGTAGCGTTGAATTTTCTTTTCTTCCATATCCAGAAGCAACTCTTCCGTCTCCGTCAAGGCGAACGCCTCCCCGGAGGCGAGCCGCTCGCTCATCGTCTCCCAAAAGCCGTCGAGCCCGAGAATGGTGAACAAATCGTTGAGCCGCTTCGCTTGCAAATTCCCATTTTCTTCCCATTCCCACGTGTCGTACTGGCGGACGAGCTCGACAAACGCATCCAACGTTTCGTTAGGCGCCAGTTTTCCTTCGCGGACGAGGTAATCGTAAAAGAGCGAGGTTGCACATGTTTTTTTGCCGTCTTCCCGTTCGGGCGCGACCCATCCCCATGGATAGCTGTTGAAATGAAGCGCGGTCACGTGGTGGTCGATGACTTGCACATGGCCGCCGCGCTTGGCCCGCTCGGCGAGCTGCTGCTCCACCTCCTGGCCGACGGCTAGGTCGGTGATAAACAGCATGGCGCCATTCGCTTCCTCGCTTTGCAAGAACTGGCTGACCCGTTCATCCAAGTTCCGGTACGAGCAAAACGAAATGTTCACCTCGGCAAACGCCAGCTTGGCGAGCAATCCGCAGCCGATGCCGTCTAAATCGCTGTCGGTAAATAGTTTGATCATCGATTCCCATCCTTTTGTTACAAGCTTTTTTGCAGCCACGTTTTCAAAAGCGGAAGCAGTCGGTCGGGCAGCTCGCTCACTTGTGGAACGAAAACGCGAAAGCGGCCGTAAATGTTTTCAATCGTCCGCCGCGTCGATTCGTCATCCGCCCCGCGGCCTAAAAAAAGGTTGACAACCTCAATGCCGCGCCTCCGCGCTTCGGCCACCGCTTCATGCGTGTCGATAATGCCGTTTTGTTCGTAGCCATAGGCGGCCGGTTCCCCGTCAGAAAAGATGAGCAACACTTTTTGCGTTTCCGGGCGGCGGAGAAGTTGCTCAGTCATCCAGCGGATCGCCAGCCCGTCGCGGTTGTCTTCGTGGGGCTCAAGCTGCATGATCGCCGGGCCGCTTGATGGGTCCAACGACTCGCGGAACGAAACAGCCACTTGCAAGTAATTCGGCTGTCTGGCCGCGGTTGCCTCGTTGGCGTCTTCCCAAAACCCGACGATCTGGTGCGGCACACGCAACGTTTGAAGCACGTTGTGGCAGAGAACGAGCCCCGTTTTCGTTTCATCCATTTTATCGTGCATCGACGCCGAGCAGTCGACGAGCAGGCCGAACGCTGCGTTGAACCGCCGCGCTGGTTCGCCTTTTTTGTAAAACAGGCGCGGCCGCTCGTCGGTGAAAAACGGTATGAGCTGTTTGCGCAGCCGTCCGGCCGGCAAGTTCGTGCGCCACGTGCTGCGTTGGTGTTCGAGCCATTGCTCCATCACGCGCACAAGCCGCTTCCGGTATGGCGCGGCCGCCGCCTGTTTGCTGCGGTATTCGTCCCGTTCGTCACGACTTGGCGGCGGGGAAGAAAAAACAATGATGGCTGCCTGGCGGTTCGCTTCCCCATATGGAGCACCGCCTCCGACTGGTCGATGTTCCTGGGATGCGGCCGCCGCCTCGAGGCCGTATTCGTTTCGCTTCGCCGGCCGGGACGTTCCTTGGACAATGGCGAGCGCCTGGTCGCCATCGTCCCCCGGCCTCGCCCCGTCGCCAAGCATGCCAGTGCGGGTGCCGCGTTCTAACTCAAAGCGGAGAAAATTCCCATTCGGCCGGCTTGTTTCCCGGTGCCACGTCGACAGCACTTCCTGGTGCGCTTTGCCGTTTGACGGATTTTCCGCTGCATCGCGGTTTTCCAACGGATCGACCCGCTTCAAATCGCGAACCGTCATCTCCGATTCATCGTCCCCGTCATCGACAAATGGAAGCGAGGTGTAAGCGTTCACCATGTCACCGGCAAGCGCCTCTTCCATCAATGCGACGATGGCTAACGCCCAGCGGGCCGTATCCGCGGTGGACATCGCGTCAAACCATTGCGGCCACAGCGCGTCAAGGCGCGCCTGCACCGTTTCATCCGCCATCGGAGCGAGCGGAACGTCATCAAGCGGCGAGTCGGCGGTCAGCCGCAAATACATCGCCGCCAAAAATTGATCGGCGGCGGCGCCGCGGGTTTGGTTTGCCTGCCATTGCTGGGTGAAGTAGCGACGGTAAAGGCGGCGGCGCGTGCGAAACCAACGTTTCACCCCGGGCCGTTCCCGCTCGCAGAGGGCCTCAACACGAAGATCCTCAGCCAACGAAAACAGCTGTTTCGCCAGTTTCGGCCATGGGTGCGCTTCGGCTGCTTGCCGAAATGCGCGGACCGCCGCTAGGTCCGTATGCCGCCGCGTGCCGATGACGCGCAAGGCGACATCGCTTTTCATCGCCGTTTCTTTCTCCTTTGGCGGATACACATCCCAAAACTGACTGACGTACACCGTTGGCTTAACCGGATGCATCCCGGAATGGGCGGCGAACTCGACCGTCATGTCAGGACGGCGGGCGAGCGTTCGGGCGAGATCGGCGAGCTGCATCACCAAAAACGGATCGATCGGCCGATCGTTGAACATCATAAACCGTTCCATGGCCGCCTCCTACTCGTCAAACCATGTTTCCGCGATATTGCGCACCGCCGCCCGCTCCCGTTCATCGTCGAGCTTGTCGATGATGCTTCGTTCAATGGCGCGCAGCGGCGGGATATGCACCGCCAGATCGCACGCATCGAGCAAGGCGCGTACGGAAGCCACTTCTTCTGCCACTTGCCCGTTTCGCACCTGCGCCAGCAAGTCGGCTGACAAGGCGACGAAACGGTTGATCAACGTATCGTCTGTTAATGTAGTTTGTGCCATGATGACCGATTTTAACGTCTCCCCTTGCACATATGGGACATCGATGACGACGAAGCGGTTTTTTAACGCTTCATTGAGCGGCACGGTGCCGATATAACCTTCGTTGATCGCCGCAATGACGCCAAACGTCGGCTTCGCCTCGACGACCTCGCCAGTGAGCGGATTGGTGAGGCGGCGCCGATAGTCAAGCACGCTGTTTAAGATTGGCAGCGTCTCAGGTTTGGCCATATTGATTTCATCAATGTATAGCAAATGCCCCTTCTCCATCGCCCGGATGACCGGACCGGGCACATATTCGATTACCGCTTGGCCGTCGCGGTGCACGATCGTTTTAAACCCAAGCAGCGCCTCGGCATCAAGGTCCACAGAGCAGTTGATGCTGTGCATCGGCTGCCCGAACAAGGCGGACAACGTTTCCGCCAGCCGCGTTTTCCCCGATCCGGTTGGACCTTTTAACAGTACGTTTTTTCCAAGCGCCAGGGCAATGGCCGCATCGTGCACGATCGCTTCGTCTTCCGCCGTATACCCGCCGGAGCCGATCAGCGCGTGATCTGGATCATGGCGGAATAACGATTTTCGTGTTTCCATTTCCCTTATGACAACCTGTGGCCATGTCAACATCCTACGTCTTCCTCTCTGTTGCCGTGTCCTTCTCCCATTCTACTAAATCGTTCGGTGGGATGCAAAACAAACAGAATTCACCATAAAAATGTTATGTAAATACATACAAAAAAAGAGGCGCCCTCAACTGAAGTTGTCCTCAATCGCCTTGCGAATGAGCGCCGCACACCGGTCCAGCTCCGCTTTCAGTTGGCGTTTGTACAATTTCGCCTTTTCCTGCCCCCCTTCCGCGAAGCGGTAGTACACAACTTCTTGGTACTTCATGCCTTCTTTTTTCTGCTTGACTTGCTTTAAAATGCCGTCTTCAATCAAATCGTGGAGCGCTTTGTACACTTCGGAATGGTTCGGCCGGTAGCCGAACGGTTTAAACTCTTGGCGCAGCACATCAAGCAGCTTCAGTCCATACAACCGTTCTTGTTCCGTTAACGTGATTAAATACAGTTTTAAAAACGCACGTTGTTTTAACAGAAAACCGCTGGGCGTCCGTTTTTCTCCCATAGGCTTTTTCCCTCCTTCCCTACGGATGAAATTTCGCTCTTTGGGCGGCCAAATCCTGCTTATCTTCATTATACCATGCGGGAAAGGAAAAATCCTCTCCCGCTTGGGTTCAATAAAACACGATCGTTTTGTTTCCGTGGATGATGACCCGGTCTTCCAAATGCCATTTGAGCGCCCGGGCGAGCACGGTTTTTTCGATCAGGCGGCCGATCCGCTTTAAATCGTCGGGATGGTGGCGATGGTCAACGCGGGCGACGTCTTGCTCGATGATCGGCCCTTCATCCAAATCGTCGGTGACGTAGTGCGATGTGGCGCCGATCAATTTGACGCCGCGCTCATACGCCCGCTCATACGGACGCGCGCCGATAAAGGCGGGCAAAAATGAGTGGTGGATGTTGATGATCCGTCCCGGGAATTCAGCCACAAACGCCGGCGACAAAATTTGCATGTAGCGGGCAAGCACGATCGTGTCGATCTGATAGTCACGAAGCAGACGGATTTGTTCGGCTTCGGCGTCCGCTTTCGTTTCCTTCGTCACCGGAATATGCACATACGGGATGCCAAACGGCTCGACCGCATCGCGCAAATCCGAATGGTTGCTGACAACAAGAGCGATATCGGCGATCAGTTCGCCTGCCTGCCATTGCCAAAGAAGTTCAAGCAAGCAGTGCTCCGCTTTTGAGACAAAAATGGCGATCCGCCGAATGTCGTTATGGAGGCGAAGATGCCAATCCATGCCAAACTCAGCAGCGATCGGGGCAAAGGCCGCTTCGATCTGGTCTTTTCGTTCCGCGATGTTCGGGCAGTCAAACTCCAAACGGAGGAAGAACGTACCTCCTTTCGGATCGGTCGAGTATTGGCTCGATTCAACGATATTGGCGCCTTGCTCATACAAGAAGGACGTGACCGCGGCGACAATGCCTGGACGATCCGGACAGGAAATGAGCAGGCGGGCGCGATCTTCATAGCCTTGCAAAAATGATTGCCAGCGATGTTGGCGAAATGTCGTCATGCGTTGTCTCTCCCTTTTCTTGCTTTTCCTTGCCATTCATCATACAAAAAATTCATGAACTTGCCAACAGGGAAGATAACAAAAGGAGGGTGTCCCAAAAGGATCGGGACACCCTTTCTTATTACCGTATATAGGTATAAAACAATCATTAAGAAACAATATGTTGTGTTTTGTTAAGGAAAATGACCCTTTGGGGTCAGCCCCCTGGCAAGCGAAAAACCTCTCTCAGTCTTTCGTCAAATCGCCGGCCGGGCCGAAAAATTCGTAATGGATGTGCTCCTCTGGCACACCCCATTGTTTTAGAGCGCGATAGACGGTTTTCATAAACGGCACCGGGCCGCAGAAATAAAAGTCTGCGTCTTTCGTCGGGATCACGGATTGCATCCATGCAAGGTCAATCCGCCCTTCTTTTCCAAAATGTGGATGTCGGCAGTCCTCGTCGGATGGCGACTCATAACAAATATGATAAGAAAATGACGGGCGTTCCGCCAACATCCGAAGCTCCTCGTCAAACGCGTGCACGCGGCCATTCAAAGCAGCATGCAAAAACGCCGCTGGGCGGGTCGGTTGGCGGATGGCCAACGTATGCGCCATGCTCAAAAGCGGAGTGATGCCGACGCCGCCGCTGATGAACACAACCGGCGTCGTTTTGGACAAATCAAGCGTAAAGTCGCCGGCTGGAGCGCTTAACTCGACGACATCGCCTTCGTGAATGTGGTCATGCAAATAGTTCGACACGATGCCGGCCGGTTTTTCCGCTGTTGCTGCTTCCCGTTTGACACTGATGCGGTAATACCCTTTGCCGGGGGCGTCCGATAAGCTGTATTGGCGAATGTGCGTATACGTTTCACCAGGGATGTCCAGTTTTACGCTCACGTATTGACCTGGTAAATAGTCGCTGATGGCGTCGCCGTCTTCCGGCTCGAAATAAAACGACGTGATGACGTCGCTTTCCTTCACCTTTTTTGTGACGACAAAGCGGCGGAAACCGCGCCAGCCGCCGTGCTTGGCCGCAGCTTCATCGTAGAGCTCCTTCTCGACTTGAATGAAAACAGCGGCAATGGCTTCATACGCTGCCGCCCAAGCCGTTATCACGTCATCAGTGGCAGCGTCGCCGAGCACGTCTTTGATCGCTAGCAGCAAGTGCCTTCCGACAATCGGGTATTGTTCCGGTTTAATGCCTAAACTCCGGTGTTTATGGCCGATTTGCCGCACGACCGGCAAAATGGCGTCCAATTGATCGATATAGCGCGCTGCCGCGTACACGGCTGCCGCCAAGGCGCGTTGCTGCCGCCCTTGTTTTTGGTTGGCATGGTTGAAAATATTCAACAATTCTGGATGGTTCGAAAACATCAATTGGTAAAACCGTTTGGTAATCTGTTCGCCGTGCTGCTCCAACACCGGTACGGTCGATTTGACGATCTCAATCGTTTTTGGGTGCAAAGCCGTTGTCGTAGCCATGTTTCATCTCCTCGCATAAAACATATATTTTAAATACATGTTTTATTCAATCATACGCATAGTGAAAAAGCAACGTTTCAAATACATCTTTAATAAATTGTTCACAATTCCCTCGCACAGACAGGTGTGATACAATGGAAGCAACCATCTTGTCTAAAGGTTGTGGATGACCATGCAGCTGACGAACTATACAGAATATGCGTTGCGTGTGCTGCTGTTTTTAGGAACACTCGATGAAGGCGAAAAAACAAATATCAAAGAAATTTCCACTGCGTTTTCCCTCTCTGAGCATCATTTAAGCAAAATCGTCCATGAGCTCGGCAAGCTTGGCTACATCGAAACGATCCGCGGACGCAACGGCGGGATTCGCCTGGCGAAACGGCCGGAGGAGATTGTCATCGGTGCGGTCGTTCGCGAGACGGAAGACAATTTGTCGCTTGTGGAGTGCTTCGCCGCTCACGGTAATGAATGCGTGCTGACGCCTTCATGCCGGCTCCGTTTTGCGCTTCGCGAGGCGTTAGAAGCGTTTTTGCGTGTGCTCGATGCGTATACGCTCGCTGATTTGCTTGAAAACCGTACGTCGCTTCGTGCTTTGCTTGGGGAGCGGCGCGATCGATAGACACTCTCCTGCCGGGTGCCGGGGAGTGTTATTTTTTTGCCGAACAGGCACACTATAAGCAAGCATCGCCGCATGAAGGGAGACGGAACGATGGAATCATACGATGTCGTGGTCGTCGCCCGCCGTCTCAGTTTATGATGGAAACGAAAGGAGGAGGAAAAGATGCGAAAACGATGGATGATGCCGCTTGCCGCCATTTGCGCGTTAGCGGTCAGCCTTTGTGCCGGCTGCGGCGGCCAAGACGAGGAGCGGCCGGAAAAACGCAACCAGTCGTCAAACATGGGCGGCGGGATGAATACGTCCGGCACCGGCCGATCACATCCCCTTTGTTTGCCACAAGACGAAGAATATATTAAGATTAGAAAGGTGTGAAAACATCTGCATGACTAAAGGAGGTCACAATGAAACACGAAGGAAACGCTTTACCCCCTTACTTGCATATGGACAACGGAGAGCTTTGGCTCACCGAAGATGACCGCGACAATTTGAAAATTAGCTACCGGATCAAAGAGGTGATCTTTGCCGAGCCATCCGAGTATCAGCATGTCATGATTTTGGATTCGTATGATTTTGGCCGCATGCTCGTACTGGACGGCGTCGTGCAAACGACCTCGATTGACGGCCATATTTATAATGAGATGATTTCGCACGTGCCGCTTCAGTTTCATCCGGAAGCCAAACGGGCGCTGATCATCGGCGGGGGAGACTGCGGGGCAGCCAGAGAAACGGCTAAGTATGCCCGCCTCGAGGCGATCGAGATGGTGGAAATTGATGAGAAGGTCGTCCGGGCGTGCAAAGAACATTTGCCGGCCGTCTCCGGCAATTTGTCCGACCCGCGCGTCCACTTCATTTATGGCGACGGTGTCGCCTTTGTGCGCGGAAAGGAACGCGAGTACGACGTCATCATGATCGACTCCTCCGACCCGGTCGGCCCGGCTGAGGCGCTGTTTTCACCGGAGTTTTATGCCAACGTGCACCGGGCATTAAAAGAGGACGGGCTCATGGTGTGCCAAAGCCAGTCGCCCATTTTCCATCTCGATATTTTGAAGCGGACATACCGCAACATTCGCGAATTGTTCCCGCATGTGCTCGTGTACACGGCGGTTGTGCCGACGTACCCGGGCGGATTGTGGAGCTTTACAATCGGCTCGAAACGGCCGCTTGAGCTGCCGAAGCAAACAGCGATTCCCGAAGATACAAAATACGTCAATGACGCCGTATTCCGCCAATGCTTCGCGTTGCCTTCCTTTTTGCGCGCTGCGCTGGAGGCAGAGAACGAAAACACGGGAAAATGACCGTTAAAAAACCGCTGTCCCTCGCATTTAGGGACAGCGGTTTCGATTTGTCTGGAAAACACACGTTGAATGTTCTTGAGTCAACCTGCATTGGTTGGCTGCTTAGGCGTCAGCTTTTGCGCGCGTTCGACTGCCGGCAAGCGCCCGCTTGGCGAGCCACGCGATCGTCAAGTCGTCAGCCGGCGGGTTATGGAGTCCGGCGCGCACGTCTCGGTAATAGCGCCCAAGCGGACTATCAGCATACAAACTTTGTCCCCCGACGATGCGCATCGCCCAATCGACAACCTCGAGCGCGGTATTCGTCGCAATGAACTTGGCGGTTGCCAATTCCTCTTTCATTTCATGACGTTTGTCAGGGTATCGATCCCATAAATCGGCGATGCTATACAGAAAATGACGGGCGTGAACGAGGCGCCACTCCATCTCGGCGATTTTCCGCTGCACCTCCGGCGTCGAGGCGATCGGCTGCGACAACGTGTTCGGTTGGTACGTTTGGGCAAAGCGGAGCGCCTCATTGCGGGCGGCGATGGCGATCCCTAAGTAGCATGCCGGAACATGCAAAAGCCATCCTTGTGCCGGTGCTGCACCGACCGGTTTCTCCAGCATCTCCACGAGCGCTTCCGGTTCAACCTCGACGCCATCAAGGATGAGGTCATCGCTGCGCGTCGCCTTCATGCCGAGCGTGTGCCATGTCGGCTCAATGCGAAGCCCCGGGGTTTTCATCGGGACAAGAAATTCGCCGACCTCGCCGCTGCTGTCAATCGTGGCGGAAATTAGCACGTAATCGAGTGCCGGCGCCAATGACGCAAACGCTTTTCGCCCATGAAGCACCCAGCGGCCGTTGCGGAAACAAGCGGTTGTTGTTGGTTTTCCCCCGCGCGCCGGGCTGCCGGTTGCCCGTTCAGAATGGGCGCTGTTTATCAACACATGGCGTTCCGTGATCTCGCTGGCCAGGCGGATGAGCACCGCTTCCGGCCAGCGGCGCAGCAAATACAGGCGCATGACAATGCTTAAATGCCAACCGAGTGACAAGGCGGTGGCGCCGTCGCCTTGGGCCAGCGTCTCTTGCACGAGCACGAGCTCGTACAGCGAGGCCCCGCCGCCTCCGTATTCGGCCGGGACGGTCAACGACAGAAATCCGGCTTCTTTTAACAGAGCGAAGTTGGCAAACGGAAACTCGGCCCGCTCATCATAATGCGCCGCGCGGGCGGCAAACTGTTCGGCGAGGCGCCATGCCCGGCGGTGAAGCTCTTCTTCCCGTTCGGTCCGCACAAGCAGATGGTACAATTCGTTCATCGTTCTCCCCTTCTTTTTTCCAGGATGCCTCTATTGTACCGGTTTTGCATTGATGAGGAAATGAAAATGCATTACAACAGAAAGAAATGGCGGACATACCGGTCATCGTGGCGATGGACAAACTCGTTTTTCGCCGCATCGTATACATACTCCTCTTGCCAGCGGGCGCCATGGCGGGCGATTTGGCGGACGGCATGAAGGATCGTATACACTTCTTCATTCGTCATCGTCGGATGAAGCGACACGCGCACCCAGCCCGGTTTTGCCAACAAGTTGCCGCTTTTGACTTCGTTGAGCAAGGCGGCGGACTGCTCTTGATCGATGCCAAGCAAATAATGGCCGTACGGCCCGGCGCATGAACAACCGCCGCGCGCTTGGATGCCGAAACGATCATTGAGCAACTTGACGATGATGTTGTAGTGCAGCCCGTCGATGACAAACGAAATGATGCCAAGCCGGTCATCCCGATGCCCTTCCAGCACCCGGACGCCGGGAATGTCTTTTAACGCCGGCAATAGGAGCGATACGAGCTCCTGTTCGCGGGCGCGCATTCGTTTTATGTTCATTTGCTCTTTCAGCTGGATGGCGAGCGCTGCTTTGATCGTTTGCCAAAACGGCGGCGTTCCCCCGTCTTCCCGCTCTTCGATTGCCTCTACGTATTCGTAATGCCCCCACGGGTCGGTCCAATACACCGTTCCGCCTCCTGGATGGTCAGGCGCCTTTTGGTCATACAGCCGGCTGTCAAAGAGAAGCACTCCTGCGCTTCCCGGTCCGCCAAGAAATTTGTGCGGCGAAAAATAAATGGCATCCAGCTGTTCCATCGGGTCATCCGGGTGCATATCGATGCGCACATACGGGGCGGAAGCGGCAAAGTCGACGAAGCAAAGCCCGCCATATTCATGCATCAGTTTCGCCAAGGCATGATACGGCGTTTCGATCCCAGTTACGTTCGAGCAGGCGGTGAATGCGCCGATCTTTTGCGGCCGATCGCGGTAGCGCTCGAGCAGCTCGCGCAAATGGTCAAGATCGACATCCCCGTTTTGGGTCGGCCGAATCGTCACGACTTCAGCGATCGTTTCCGCCCACGGCAGCAGATTCGTGTGGTGTTCCATATGGGTGACGAACACGACCGGGCGCTCGTCATCCGCCAGCACCAAGCGCCGTTTCCACCGCTCCGGCACGCGCAAGCCAAGCAGGCGCTGCAGCTTGTTGACAGCCCCGGTTGCCCCCGCCCCTTGCATGATCAAAACATCGCTTTTTTTGGCATGGACGTGTTGTTTGATGAGTTCTTTCGCATAGCGATACGCAAGCGTCATTTTCGTCCCGGTCACGTTCGACTCAGTATGGGTGTTGCCGACGAACGGGCCGAGTTCACGGGCCATTTTCTCCTCAATCGGGCGATACAGCCGTCCGCTTGCCGTCCAGTCGGCGTAAAGAAGCCGCTGCTCGCCAAACGGGGTGGAAAACGGATGAAAGCGGCCGATCGTTCCGTCGCGAAACGGCTGAAAATACGTCTCGAGCTCACCGCGGCACGTATACGTCGCATGGCCAATCGTCGCCCGAATCATCATCACTGCTCCCCCTTTCCGCAATCAGCCTATTCTCAATACAGAGTATGTATCCTTTTGACGATTGGTCCAGAAAAAACAACAATCCGCCGGGTGGGCGGATCGTTCAAACAATCTAAAGAGGATTATACATTTTTGGGCGGGTTGCACGGCGCGGCTTGTTCAGTGGAAACAAGGTACTCCGCCAGCCGCGCCCGCAGCTCGTCCGGGAGCGGTTCGCTTGTTTGGGTATGGAAGTTAAAATGGACGACGACCGCCTCTCCGAGGGCAATGAGCGTACCTGTTTCCTCCTCGACGATGCGATGGATGCATTGAAAGCTTTTGTTGCCAATGCGGGAGACATTCGTTTCCACCCGCAACCGCCGCCCGAAAAACGCTTGGCGAATAAAGTCGCACTTCGTAGACGCCAAAACAAAGTGCCATTCGTCCGTCCGTCCGCCGTAGCTCAGCTCATCGAACAAACGGGTGCGCGCTTCTTCCAAATAAATAAAATAGCTGATGTTGCTTAAATGTCCGAGCGCGTCTGTTTCACAAAAACGCGGATTGACCGTAATCGTGTGCGTTTTCATTCGTGTTCCCTCTCCCCTTTTTGACGGCAGACACAGCAGTGTGTCTGCCAACTAGTCAGTATGTTGTTTTTATCATAGCTTGATTCGCTTATGGATGCAACTGTTTTTTGATATTTGATGATTTAGAACATAGTTTAGATAGAGGTGGGGAGCAGGGAGAGCGAAGCGTTCGCTTCTCCTCACCCGGCCCAAAGCGGAAGCAGCACGTACCCGGCAAGCGACAGCCCGGCGCCAATCAAGGAAATGCGCAGTTTGTATTTCGCATAGTTCATCAAGTCCATATCCATGATGGCGGCTGTCGTGATGGTCGTATCGCCAAGCGGCGAGGCAAACGCGCCGAACGTTCCGCTCGCAAACACCGCGCCGACCGTCATCTCAAGCGGCGCTCCAGTCGCGTGCGCGAGCGTGACGCCAAGCGGCATGAAAATGCCCCATGTCCCCCACGAGGACCCGATAAAATACGCCAAAAACGATCCGGCCAAAAACACTGCCGCGGGCACAAACGTCCCGGGAAGCCATGTCCCAAACGTCGAAGCCACGTAAGCGGTAAAGCCGAGCTCCCCCGCCACCGCGGAGACGGCCCAAACGAGAACGAGCATGCCGATCGGCGCCATCAACTCGTTGCCCCCCGCGAAAAAGTGGTAAATCAACTCCGACAGCGACTGCCTGCGCCATACATAAAACCCCATCGAGAGAAGAAGGGTCACAAACAGCGCCAACAGCATCGCCCATGTTGCATCCGCTTGCGAAAACGCTTCTAGCCAGCCGTGCGCCCCGCGCCGCCGACCATCATAGGCAAAAAAAGCGAACGTCAGCCCGAGCAGCAACGCCAGCGGGACAAAAAGGTGAAGCGGCTCTCCTGTGACAAGGGACAATTCTTTGCGCAGCCCGAGGCCGTGCAGTTCGTTTGTTTTCTCCTCTCCTTTTTTCGCCCGCGTCTTGCCGATGCGGATGTTCAGCATCGTCGTCAGCAGCCCGATTATCAGCGCGATAATGGCAAACAGATTGTACGGCAAGCTGCGCAAAAAAACGCCATACGCCGGTTCATGAATATCGTTTTGCGCCAGCGCCGCCGCTACAACAGACGTCATAAAGCCGACAAACGCCGTTGCCGCCGGCAGAAGCACGATGATCGGTTCAGTGGACACATCGATGATGTACGCCATCCGGCGCCGGTCGATGCGAAACTGGCGAAGCACCGCCTTCATCACCGGACCGAGGAGCATAATGCGGAACATCGGCATAAAAAACGTCACCGGCACCGTCAACCAAACGAACAACAAAAGCCTGCGCTTCGTGCGGATGCGCCCAGAAAGCTTCTCGACAAACCCTTTGATCCCACCGGTGATTTGCATCATGCCGACAAGCGAGCCGAACAAGTACAAAAACGCCGCCACCTTCATGTGTTCAACATCGCTGAGCGAATGAACAATGGCGGACAGCGCCCGCTCGATGCCGCCGACAAGCGACCGCTCAAGGCAAAACGCCCCGACAAGCAGCCCGGCTATAAGACCGGGCAAAATTTCTTTCAGCCAAATGGCGAGCGGAATGATCAAAAGAAAAGGCAATAGCGACCACCATGTTCCTTCCACACCGGCATCCCCCTTTGCGATCTTGCTGTTAACAAGGATAGCCATAATGCTGTTTGTTTATGATTTTGTTGATTATTTAGAACATAGTTTTGTTTATTAAATGACCATCGGACGCCATAAAAAAACGCCGCGGCCCAAAGGCGCAGCGCCATGCGATTCGATTCGTGGCCCAAGCCGCCGCCGTCATTTCCGGCGGGCAAAGTCGACAAACCGGAACTTATCGAGCCGATGCCGCGATTCAGTGTATTGAAACAACGTCGCGTCGCTTAAATACACATAGTTTCTCACGACAACGACGCGGTCATCGCCATGCAAATCCAAACAACGACGATCTTCTTCCGTTGCTTCGTCGACCGACATTTCCTTTTTCGCAAAGCTGATCGGCAAATGCAACTTGGTTTCCAAATACTCGTAAATCGAATCCTCGCAAATGTCTTTCGTCAAGGATGGAACGTACTTTTTTAAGAAAAAATCTTTATCTAAAATGATCCGCTCCCCGCCGATTTCGCGGACGCGCACCACTTTCCAGACGTCGTCTTTGCTTGAGGCGCGCAACTGCTGCTTAAGCTCGCTGTCCGGCTTTATGAGGGCCAACTCATGGACGATCGTCCGCACCGGTTGCTTCATCGTCTGCGCCAGCTCTTTAAAGCTGACGAGCCCCGACACCGGGAAATCGTACTTGCCAACATCAAGGACGATCGACCCTTTGCCTTTCATCTTTTGGATATAGCCGTGTTCAGACAACAAATTGAGCGCTTTGCGAATCGTCTCGCGCGATGTCCCGTAGCGGACGGCGAGTTCGTTTTCCGACGGCAGTTTGTCGTACGCCCGCCACTCCCCGCGGCGGATGCGGGAAACGAGATCATGATAAATGGCTAAATATTTGTTTTCATGCATGATCATCACCGTCTGTATTGTATCACGGACGGAGCAAAAGATAAACGACTGATTCGTACGGACGCAGGTCGATGCGGCGAAAATCGTCCGGTGAATCCGGATAGTTGGACAGCAGCCGCTCTCCCTTCCAACCGTCCATTTCCGCTTCTTTTGGCAGCACGAACGTCGTTTTGACCGGATAAAAGTTGTTGACGACAAGCAGCTTCTCCTTCTCCCCATGGCGCATGTAAGCGAAAATGTGCGGATCGTCCTCCAAAAGCAGTTCGTAGCGCCCAGTTGTGATGATGTCGTATTGCTTGCGCAGTGAAATTAACCGCTTATAATGGTAAAAAATTGAATCGGGATCGGCAAGCGCCTGTTTCACATTAATGCGCCGGTAATTGTCCGCGACGCGAATCCACGGCGTACCAGATGTGAAGCCGGCATGAGCGCTGTCATCCCATTGCATCGGTGTGCGCGAATTGTCGCGCGACTTCCGCTGCAAAATGTCCAACACCTCTTGCTCACTTTTGCCTTGTTCAAGCAAAATCCGGTACATATTGAGCGACTCGACGTCGCGGTAATCGCGGATATCGGTGAATTTCGGATCCGTCATGCCGATTTCTTCGCCTTGGTAAATGTATGGCGTCCCTTGCATCAGATGGATGGCCGTCGCTAGCATTTTCGCCGACTCTTTCCAATACGTCCCGTCATCGCCGTAGCGCGAGACGATGCGCGGTTGATCATGGTTGCACCAAAAGAGCGCATTCCATCCCCCGCCTTCGTGCATTCGCACTTGCCACTCCGACAAAATGCGTTTTAACGCGAGAAAATCAAACGGAGCGACGGCCCATTTTTCCCCATTCGGATAATCGACTTTCAAGTGATGGAAGTTAAACGTCATATTGAGCTCCCGGTTTTCCGGGTTTGTGTAACGGATGCAGTGGTCGATCGTCGTCGACGACATTTCCCCGACGGTCATCACATCGTATTTCGAGAATACTTCGCGGTTCATTTCTTGCAAAAATTCGTGGATGCGCGGCCCGTCCGTATAAAAGCGGCGCCCATCCCCCGGCGGAATCGATCCGTCATCGTCCGGAAAGCGCTGGTCTTTGGACAGCAAATTGATGACATCCAACCGGAAGCCATCCACGCCTTTTTTCAGCCAAAAATGCATCATGTCATAAATACGGCGGCGTAGCTCTTCGTTTTCCCAATTCAAATCGGCTTGCGTCACATCGAACAAATGCAAATAATATTGTCCGGTTTGTTCATCATACTCCCACGCCGAACCGCCGAATTTCGACTGCCAGTTGTTCGGGGCGCTGCCGTCCGGCTTCGGGTCGCGCCAAATGTAAAACTGGCGGTACGGGTTCGTTTTCGATGCGCTCGCCTGTTTGAACCATTCATGTTCGGTTGACGTGTGGTTGACGACCATATCCATGACGAGCTTCATCCCGCGCGCATGCACCTCATCGAGCAGGCGGTCAAAGTCAGCCATCGTCCCGTATGCATGATGGATGGCGAAATAATCGCTGATGTCATAGCCGTTGTCGCGCTGCGGCGACGCATAAATCGGCGTCAGCCAAATCACGTCAACGCCAAGTTCTTTCAAATAATCGAGCTTTTCGATGATTCCGGGTAAATCGCCGATGCCATCTCCGTTCGTATCCCGGAAGCTTTTCGGATAAATTTGATACACCACTGCTTTTTTCCACCATGGAGTTGTCGACATGTTGATTCACCTCGTCCATTCGCTTACACAATCCGTCAATCGCGGCGCGAAAAAGATAGAAAAAGATGGAGGATGAAAAACATACCATTGGCGTTGGCTTCCAATGGTATATGTCTGATTGATGATTTAGCACATTGTTTTTTTGTCTCAGTAAATCGATCGGTCAATGGGCAGCTTTGCGCACTTTGCCGAACAGAAAGGTGAGCACGAACGGCACGGCAATGGCAATCGCCATTCCGATAAAGAACGGCGTCCACTTTTGCGGTACGATCGACAAGAAACCCGGCAGGCCGCCGACACCGATTGACGGAGCGATGACTTTATTGAGCGTAATAAACATGCCGGCGATCGCCGCTCCGGTCATCGCTGCGATAAACGGGAAACGAAAGCGCAAGTTGACCCCGAACATCGCCGGTTCCGTGATGCCTAAATACGCGGAAACAGCCGACGTAAACGACAATCCGCGCAGCTTTTCGTCTTTGGCGACGAACATCATCGCTAATGCCGCAGAGCCCTGGGCGATGTTCGACATGACCAAAATCGGCCATAGGAACGTGCCGCCTGTGCTGGCGATCAGCTGCAAGTCAACCGGCAAGAACGTATGGTGCATCCCAGTGACGACAAGCGGCGCATAGAGCGCTCCGTACAACAAGCCGCCAATGGCTGGAACGTTGTCAAAAATCGCGACAAACAAATTCGTAATCGCGTTTCCGATCGCAAACGTGACTGGCCCGATGGCAATGAACGCCAAAAATCCTGTCACAAGCAGCGCAAGCGGCGCGACAAGCAACAGCTGAAACGCATCCGGAATGCGCTTGCGCAAAAACAGCTCAAGCTTCGCCAGCACGTAGGAAGCCACCAACACCGGCAGCACTTGCCCTTGGTAGCCGACTTTTTGCACTTCAAAGCCGAACAAGTTCCAAACCGGAATCTCTCCTTTTTCTTTCGCCGCTCCCCAGCCCCAAGCGTTGAGCAAATCCGGGTGGACGAGCATCAAGCCAAGGACAATCCCCAAGAGCGGGCTGCCGCCGAATTTCGTCACCGCCGACCAACCGATCAAGCCCGGCAGAAAGACGAATGCCGTATTGGCGATCAAGTTGATCATGTTCGCCAAATCGGCCCATTCTTTGTGCACCTCGACAAACGATTTCCCTTCGTAAAAAATGCCTGGGCCTGTCAAGACGTTGTTAATCCCCATTAACAAACCGGCCGTGACGATCGCCGGCAAAATCGGGATGAAAATGTCAGCCAGCGTCTTAATGGCGCGCTGCAGCGGATTGAGCTTCGCTTCGGCCGCATCCTTAATTTCCTGCTTTGTCGCCCGGCCGATGCCCGTCAGCTCGACAAGGTCGTTGTACACCTTGTCGACAAGTCCTTGGCCGATGACAACTTGGAACTGGCCATTGGCCGAAAACGAACCTTTGACGACATCGATGCGCTCGAGCGCCTCTTTATCGACTTTTCCTTCGTCCTTAAGCGCAAACCGAAGCCGGGTCACACAATGCGTGGCGGCAACGATGTTCTCCTTGCCGCCGATGGCTTCAACAATTTGCGCAGCTTCCTTTGTATAAGCCCCCATACGAAATTCCTCCCTTTCTTTCAACCCCCGATTGTGTTGAATCGCTTTCAGCAATCGGTTACAAAAAACTTGTATATACAACCTGACTTTATTCTATCCTGTATATACAAGTTCGTCAACGGTTTTTGGATCAAAAACGAGCAATTTCGACAAGAATTGTATATTTGTTTTCTAACTTTCACTTCTTTTGTTATGTTTTGTCAAACAGCAGGAAAATAAACGGCCGAGCGGGAAAATAAAACATAGCAATCATGAATGTAATCAAGAAAGGATGGACGATAACCATGAAAACATACACACTCCGCGAAGCAGCGAAAAAAATCGGGACGACCGCCCGCGACTTGAAACAGTGGGAAAAGCAATTCGCTCAATGGATCACCGTTCCCCGCACCAGCCAAGGGGCGCGCATTTATACCGACGAGCTGATCCATCGATTTCGTCAAATCCGTATGTTGCTCGAGGAAGGCCGCCATCCGCGCGAAATCGCGGATCTCATCACCCAGATGAACGGGCGGCCCGCCGATCCACCTGCTCCGGTGGAACCCGATGTGATGGAAGGGGAAATTATTGACGTGCCCCGTTTGTTGCGCCATGGGGCCCCGTACATAGCAGAACAGCTCGTCGCCCGCGTAAAAGACGAGCTCGTCGACGCCGTCAAGCGCGAGGCAGCCGACACCATCCAACAGGCGATGAGGGAGGTCAAAGGGCAGCTCGACCACCTCGGCGAGCAGACGAGCGCTGCGGCGGAAACCGTGCGCCGCTCCCTTCAAGACTACCAAGAAGCGTGGCAGCAAAAAACCGAGCAGCTGCACGAACATTTGGAAACGGTCGTCGCCTTTTGCCACGAAGAAAAAGCGAGGCAAGAACAGGAGCGAAAACAGCTCGAACAGCGCATTATCGAGCGGGAAAAAGCTTTCCGGGAACTGGTGCTTTCCTTTCGGCAAACAGCAGCCAACACCAACGCCGGCCGCTCCCGGACGAACAAATGGTGGAAGTTTTGGTAATTCCCGAATGGAAAGGCCGCAATCGAAAAAGGGGCTCCATGAAAAGGAGCGCCCTTTTTCGTTCCCTATTTTGTTGATCAATCTCCAACATGGGCTTGGCGGCAAACAAGCGTTGGTTTGAAAGCGCGGGGCTTTCGCCCGCGGTTTTCCGCCCTCAAACAACGCGCGCCGACCGGCAGGCACATCCGAACAGTCCGCCCTCATCCTTCTTCTCCTTTGCCAATCCCCTTCGCCGGTTCTTTCCAGACGTCCACCACTGCTCCCGCTTCATCCGTATCGATGACAAACGAGCCGGTGGCGTAGCGGTCCGACAAGCGAAGCGACGCAGTCTCCACCATCTCCGTCGCCCCTTTTTCCGTCCGCAGCCCGACCGTCCCCTCGCTCTCGCCGACCAAAACCGCTCCGGCCACGCAGTGCGGGTTTGATTTCACTTCGCGCACGATTCGCACACCCCGCTTGGCGCGCGAGGATGGCTCAAACTCGCCTAGCGCCATTTTTTTCACCGCCCCGCGCTGCGTCGCGACAACGAGAAAACCGCGGTCTTCAGGGCGAAGCGGGCAGGCGGCGGCGACAAAGTCTCCTTCTTTTAGTTGAATCCCTTTCACCCCGGCAGCGCGCACGCCGACCAGGCTGATTTCTTCTTCGGCAAACAAAAGTGCATAGCCATCATGCGTCGCCAGCCAAAGGAGGCCGCGGCCGTCCGTCGCATAGACGGCGGCGACCTCATCATCGTCTTTCACATGGACCGCAACAAGCGGGCGCGTGTAGCGCTGCACTTGGTATTGGGAAAGCTCGGTCCGTTTCACCATCCCTTGCCTCGTGACGAAGACGAGCTGTTCGTCCGTCTCAAACGAGGAAACAGGGACAGCGGCGATGAGCTCATCGTCGCGTTCCAGCGGAATCAAGCTTGAAATATGCTGGCCGACCTCTTTCCAGCGGATGTCCGGCAGCGTATGAACCGGGCAATACAAATAATAGCCGCGGCGGGTGAACAGCAAGAGCACATCGGTCGTATTCATCTCGAGCTGGGCGAGCAGACGGTCGGTCTCCTTCATGCCGATGTCCTGACCGTTCGATGCGCTGTACGAACGGTAGCTCGTTCGTTTCACGTATCCTTCCTTTGTCACGGTCACGATCACATCTTCAGCCGGAATGAGCGCTTCAACGTTCACTTTCAGCTCTTCGATCTCCTCTTCAATCGCCGTCCGCCGCTCGTCAGCATATTGCTTTTTCATGGCCTTCAATTCTTTTTTAATGACCGACAACAGCTTGTTCTCATCGGCCAACACCGCGCTCAGCTCGGCGATCGTTTTGTCGAGCTCTTCCGCTTCCTGCCGAAGCGCGGCGATATCGGTGTTTGTCAGCCGGTAAAGCTGAAGCGTCACGATCGCTTCCGCTTGCGCCTCGGTGAACCCGTAGCCCGCCATCAGCCGATCTTTCGCATCGCGCTTGTCACTCGACGCCCGAATCGTCGCGATCACCTCATCCAAAATCGAGAGCGCTTTGATCAACCCGTCGACAATATGCTTCCGCTCGTTCGCTTTTTTGAGCTCAAAATGCGAACGGTTCGTGACGACGTCCTTCCGGTGGGCGATGTAGGCATCCAACAGCTCCGGCAAGCTCATCAGCTTCGGCCGGCGTTCATGGATCGCCACCATGTTGAAGCTGTATGGCACTTGCAAATCGGTGTTTTTGTATAAATAGTTAAGGATCGCCTCGGCATCGGCGTCTTTTTTCAGCTCGATGACGATCGACAGCCCGTTCCGGTCCGTTTCATCGCGGACGTCAGCAATGCCGTCGAGCTTTTTGTCCAAACGAAGCTCGTCAATTTTTTTCACCAAATTCGCCTTGTTCACTTCATACGGCAACTCCGTGATGACAATCTGCTTTTTCCCGCCTCTCGCCTGCTCGATGGCGGCTTTGGCGCGGATGATGATTTTCCCGCGGCCGGTCTCATACGCCTTGCGGATGCCGTCTTTCCCCTGGATGATGCCGCCGGTCGGAAAATCAGGGCCGGGAAGGACGGTCATCAGCTCGTCAACCGTGCAATCCGGCCGGTCAATCCGCATCAGGACAGCATCGATCACCTCGCCGAGCGCATGCGGCGGAATGTCGGTCGCATAGCCGGCCGAAATCCCGGTCGAGCCATTCACCAACAAGTTCGGAAACATCGCCGGCAAGACGGTCGGCTCCTCCGTCGTATCGTCAAAGTTCGGCACAAACGCGACCGTTTGCTTGTCAATGTCGCGCAATAACTCAGCGGCGATCGCCGACAAGCGCGCTTCCGTGTAGCGCATCGCCGCCGGCGGGTCGCCGTCGAGGCTGCCGTTGTTGCCATGCATTTCAATCAGCACGTTGCGCAGCTTCCACTCTTGGCTCATCCGCACCATCGCCTCGTACACTGACGAGTCGCCATGCGGATGAAAATTGCCGATCACGTTCCCAACCGTTTTCGCCGCCTTACGAAACGGTTTATCGGCCGTGTTGCCATCGATGTACATCGCATACAAAATGCGGCGCTGCACGGGCTTCAGCCCGTCGCGCGCATCGGGCAGCGCCCGGTCTTGGATGATGTATTTGCTGTAGCGGCCGAAGCGGTCGCCAAGCACGTCTTCTAACGGCAATTCCAACAATCGCTCTGCCATCATACCTCTCCTTTCCTACAAGACATCGGCGCAATCATGGCGGCGTCTTTTCGCACCGCCATCAGCCGATCCACCCTGGCTCTTCCTCAAGCCCAAAGGCAACATGCGTTTCAATCCATTTGCGGCGCGGCTCGACTTTATCGCCCATCAGTGTCGTCACCCGCCGCTCGGCGCGAGCCGCATCTTCAATGCGCACGCGGATCAACGTGCGCGTTTCCGGATTCATCGTCGTTTCCCACAATTGATCGGCGTTCATTTCGCCAAGCCCTTTGTAGCGCTGAATCGTATAGCCGCGGCCCATTCGTTTCGTGATTTCCCGCAATTGCTCATCTGTCCATGCGTATTCGATGACTTCCTTTTTGCCGCTTTTTTTGCTGATTTTATAAAGCGGCGGCAAGGCGATGTACACTTTTCCCGCTTCAATGAGCGGACGCATGTAGCGGTAAAAAAACGTCAAAAGCAGCACTTGAATATGGGCGCCGTCCGTGTCGGCGTCGGTCATAATGATCACTTTGTCGTAGTTGACATCATCGAGCGAAAAATCAGCGCCGACGCCGCCGCCGATGGCGTGGATGATCGTATTGATTTCCTCGTTTTTCAAAATATCGCCAAGCTTCGCCTTTTCCGTGTTGATGACTTTCCCGCGCAGCGGAAGGACCGCCTGGAAGCGGCGGTCGCGCCCTTGTTTCGCCGAACCGCCCGCCGAATCGCCTTCGACCAAATACAGCTCGTTTTTTTGCGGATTGCGCCCTTGCGCCGGCGTCAGCTTGCCGCTTAACAGCGCCTCTTTCCCTTTCCGCTTTTTGCCGCTTCTCGCCTCTTCGCGCGCTTTGCGGGCCGCTTCACGCGCCTGATAGGCCCGAATCGCTTTCTTAATGAGCATCGCGCTTACGTCCGGGTTTTCTTGCAGAAAGTACATGAGCTGCTCGGACACCACCGCATCGACGGCCGAACGCGCTTCGCTCGTTCCGAGCTTTCCTTTCGTCTGCCCTTCAAACTGAAGCAAGTGCTCTGGGATGCGCACCGAAACGACCGCGGACAATCCTTCGCGAATATCCGTTCCTTCTAAATTTTTATCCTTTTCCTTAAGCAAGCCGACGCGGCGGGCGTATTCGTTAAAGACGCGCGTCATCGCCGTTTTCGCCCCGGCTTCATGCGTCCCGCCGTCTTTTGTGCGCACGTTGTTGACAAACGACAGCACGTTTTCCGAATAACCGTCATGAAACTGGAACGCAAACTCGACTTCAATGCCGTTTTGCTCGCCAGCAAAATACACAACCGGGTGGAGCACATCTTTCTCCTCATTCAAATAGGCGACAAACGCTTCAATTCCGTTTTCGTAGTGGAACACCTCGCGCATGCCGGTCCGTTCGTCAACGAGTTCGATTTTCAACCCTTTCAGCAAAAACGCCGATTCGCGTAGCCGTTCACTCAATGTTTCATAATCGAAGACCGTCGTGCTGAAAATCGTTGGGTCCGGCTTAAATTGAATGATGGTTCCGGTTTTGTTCGTTGTGCCGATTTTCTCTAGCGTCGTCACCGGTTTGCCTCCATGCTCAAACCGCTGCCGGTACATGAAGCCGTCGCGATGAATCGTGACGACCAGCCATTCCGACAAAGCGTTGACAACCGAAGCCCCGACTCCGTGCAGGCCGCCGCTCGTTTTATAGCCGCCTTGGCCGAATTTGCCGCCGGCATGAAGCACGGTCAAAATGACTTCCGGCGTCGGCTTGCCAAGCTTATGCATCCCAACCGGCATGCCGCGCCCTTCATCAAGGACGGTGATGCTGTTGTCTTTATGTATTTGCACCAAAATGTAATTTCCATATCCGGCCAACGCTTCATCGACCGAGTTGTCGACGATTTCATAAACAAGATGATGCAACCCGCGGCTGTCGGTGCTGCCGATGTACATCCCCGGACGCTTCCTCACCGCCTCAAGCCCTTCTAACACTTGAATGGCATCTTCGTTATAGTCATGTATCGCTTGCTTTGCCACAAGCCCACCCCTTTCTGCCAAAACAAGAACATCTGTTTCTGTTTTATTGTATCATAAAATGACCAGCTGTCCATTGTCTTTTGACACCGCTTGACAAAATCGGACAACGGCGCCTGAAAAACGAAAGGACCATCTTAGAGAAGATGGCCGTTTCGTCAATGGCGCGCTTCGCCTGTTACGGGCGTTTTGTAAGCGCATGTTCTACTTTAATGCAGCGATCCATAATCACCGTATAGCCTTTTTCCTTTAAAAACGCGTATGCTTCTTCATTGACGACGCCAAGCTGCGCCCAAAATACGTCCGCATCGATTTGCACAAACTCGCGGGCGAGCTCCGGCAAATGTTCGGAACGGCGAAACACATCGACGATATCGACATGTCCTTCGATATCCGTCAGTTTGTCGACCGCTGGAATGCCTTCCCATTCCTCGATCATCGGATTAACCGGAATGATTTCGTATCCGGCGTCTTTCATCGCCTTCGCCACCATATACGACTCGCGCTCGGGATTGTTGGACAAGCCGACAACGGCAATCCGCTTCGCCTTGCGCAAAATGTCGCCGATTTCTTCCCGGCTTGGGTTGACAATGGGCATCGGGTTCTCTCCTTCCTTCCCTCTTTGGTTTTGCAGTACTTGTTTCGCGATCGAGAAAGAAAAATCCTTCTATGAGACAGAAAATGGTTTAGCCCTTTTTAACATTGTGCAACAAACGCTAAAACTTTCCCGAACGAAAAATCGAGTAAAGCAGCCAACCAAAAAGAAAAGCGGACACACCTAATCCGATTTCAACAGCAGGAATTTTCCATAGCAGCATCGACTGCCGTCCGAACGATGAAGCGATCATCATGCCAGCCATGACGATGCTCCACGAAAG
This sequence comes from Geobacillus sp. Manikaran-105, assembly GCF_002809955.1. NCBI lineage: Bacteria > Bacillati > Bacillota > Bacilli > Caryophanales > Anoxybacillaceae > Geobacillus > Geobacillus sp. Manikaran-105. The sequence continues at coordinate 3,897 of NZ_PIJG01000036.1, read as the reverse complement.
AAGAACGATGCTAAACGACAGCCGGTTCGTAATCTGATCGAGCTTCTTTAGCAGCGTTTCCAAATCAGGCGCCGTGATTTCCAATCGAAGCTTGCCATGCCGCATCATTTTCGTCCATTCCTTTACGCTGTCCGGCAAGCGAAGCAGCCATTCACCGTAGTCGAAAATCCGTTTCCACGCCGTTTCCGCTACACGGTCAGGCCGAAGACGCTCTTTCATCAGCTTTCTCCCAAACGGTTCGGCCACATCCATGATGCGAAACTGCGGGTCAAGCGTCTCCACGACCCCTTCGACCGTCAACAGCGCTTTCCCTAACAGCGTCAAATCGCTTGGGATGCGAATGCCATGGCGAAATGCCACCGAAAGCAAATCCTCGACGGCTTCCCCAAGACTGATCTCACCGAGCGGGACGCGGTAGTATTTCTCCCGCAACTCGTCAATATCATCGCGCAATTTTCCTTCATCGACTCCGTCAGGAACAATTCCTAAACCGTAAATCGCACCCAACACCCCATCCGTGTTTTGCCGCATTAAGGCGATGATGAGTGAAGAAAGATGATGTTTGACATGAGGTCGAAGGCGGCCCATCAAGCCAAAGTCAATGAAGGAAAGCGTTCCATCGTCAAGAACAAATACATTGCCAGGATGAGGGTCGCCATGAAAAAATCCATGCTCAAACATTTGTTGAAAGGTTGCTTCAGCCAAACGCTCGGCGATCGTTTTTAAGGAGTGGCCGTTCGCTTTCAACCGCTCGATCTCCCCGAGTTTGATCCCTTCGACATATTCCATCGTGAGCACTGTTTTCGTCGTATAATCCCAAAACACCTTCGGGACATACACCGACGAATCGCCGGCAAACTGCCGTGCAAACCGTTCCGCATGGCGCGCCTCGACTGTATAATCCAGCTCCTGCCGTAATGAACGCGCCAGTTCATCGACAATCTCAGACAATTGGTAGGTTGCCGCCCAATCGAGACGGCGTTCCGCCAGCACGGCCAAATCTTGCAAAATTTCCAGATCCGTCTCCACCCGCGCAGCGATGTGCGGGCGCTGCACTTTCACCGCCACGGCCTGTCCGGAAGGAAGAACCGCCCGGTGCACTTGTCCAAGCGAAGCGGCAGCGAGCGGCATTTCCTCAAATGAACGAAAGAGTGTTTCCAGCGAACTTCCAAACTCCGCTTCGACAATCCGGCGGACATCGGCAAACGGAAACGGCGGAACTTGGTCTTGCAGCTTTTCGAGCTCACTGATGATCGGAGCGGGAATCAAATCCGGCCGTGTGCTAGCAATTTGCCCGAGCTTCACGAACGTCGGGCCGAGCTCCTCGAGCACAAGGCGGAGCCGCTCCCCAACCGTTTTTCCTTCCTTTTTCCCTTGCTCCGCTCTCCATCGCGGCGGCAACGAAAGAAACGACGAAAAGCCGAGCTCATCGACGATCATCCCAAACCCGTGTCGAAGCAAGGCGGCGGCGATTTCGTGGTACCTTCCGATATGGCGCACCCGTTTCCCGATCATCCGATCATCTCCCTTAGAGCGTCAAACAGCAGTCAAAAAAGCCCGTTACTCTCCGCTTTGTTCCTTTTCTTCAAGACGGCGGATTCGCTCCTCGAGCTGCCGCACGTCTTCTTTCGTCGCCAAGTCGAGTTTATCGATCACCTGCTTGATTTGCTCGCGTACAAGCCGCTGCACTTCCGTTTTCCGCGCTTCGGTTTGCTGCTTCCATTGATCGATCACTTCCTTCGATTCGTCAAGCGACAATTCCCCTTTTTTGACTAACTCGTCAATGATTTTTTCCACTTGTTCTTTGCTGGCGATCGCAAGCCCAAGCCCGAACGCCAATCCTTTTTTCAAAATGCTCATTCTGTTTTCCTCCTTTCCTCCTTTCCTTTATAGTACCATTATTTGGCGGGGCATGTCGAGCAAGCGGCCAAAGAGGAAAATGCGGAAGGTGTTTTCCGTTCGAACCTAGCGTTGCATATCCCGCTTCTCGATAAGGAATCCTATCGATGGGCTATCCATTCGTGCAAGGAGGGAGTTCCCATGGCAGAGGAACAACTGCACTACGGAGAAGACTATCGTTTCATACCTGCGACGTCAGCAGCGAGCGGCCTCGGAGTCAGCGTGCTGCCCGATTTGTACTGCCATACGATCCAAATCGTGAACATTTGTCTTGTCGGCCGCCCGGACGACCGCGCGTTTGTATTAGTCGACGCTGGCATGCCGGGATCAGCCGATGACATTGTTTCAGTCGTGGAAGACCGCTTTGGCAGCGGCAGCCGCCCGCAAGCCATTGTTTTAACCCACGGCCATTTTGACCACGTTGGAGCGATTGTTGAGCTTGTCAAGCATTGGAATGTCCCGGTGTATGCCCATCCGGCTGAACTGCCGTATTTGACTGGAAAGGCGAGCTATCCTGAACCTGACGCTTCCGTCGAGGGCGGCTTCATCGCCAAAATATCACCGTTTTTCCCAAATGAACCGATTCAACTGGGCGATCGCGTTCATCCGCTGCCAGAGGACGGCACCGTTCCGCACTTGCCGGAGTTCCGCTGGATCCACACACCGGGGCACACGCCAGGCCACATTTCGTTATTTCGGCCGCGCGACGCCGCTTTAATCGCCGGCGACGCGTTCGTCACCGTCCGCCAAGATTCACTGTATAAAGTGTTGACCCAGCAAATCGAAATCAGCGGCCCGCCGCGCTATTATACCATCGATTGGCGCGCCGCCCGCGAGTCGGTGCGCAAATTGGCCGCACTCTTCCCATCGGTCGCTGTCACGGGACACGGCGCCCCAGTAGCAGGAGAGGAATTGCGTGATGGGCTGACGAAGCTCGCTCGTGATTTTGACCGCATCGCTGTCCCAGATTATGGAAAGTACGTCCATTAACGGAACGATTCCACCCGCACTTACGATTGGAAACGAAAGACTTCCCAGTTTGAAATGATCAGCAGCAGGCCGTTGCTAAGAAAAAAAGCTGACCCAAAACGCATTCGCGTTTTGGGTCAGCCTCATTGTCATAAAAAAATGGGCCTAAGTGGACTTGAACCACCGACCTCACGCTTATCAGGCGTGCGCTCTAACCAGCTGAGCTATAGGCCCGCTTATAAGAAATAAAAATGGAGGGGGACGGATTCGAACCGCCGAACCCAAAGGGAGCGGATTTACAGTCCGCCGCGTTTAGCCACTTCGCTACCCCTCCGTAATCGTGATGCCGACTGCAGGACTCGAACCCGCAACCTACTGATTACGATTCAGTTGCTCTACCAATTGAGCTAAGTCGGCATGATAGAAGTAGACCGTGACTCCTTGGCTTCTGTTGTGTCCCTTCCTCTCCCAGCCAATTCGAAGACGCTGGATGCGTCGGGACAACTCGAAGCCGACTCGACGAAGCAGGTGCTCGTCTCTACCAATTGAGCTAAGTCAATATTTATGGCATTTATGGCGGAGGAGGAGGGATTCGAACCCCCGCGGGCTGTGACACCCCTATCGGTTTTCGAAACCGACCCCTTCAGCCAGACTTGGGTACTCCTCCATAGCTGTTTGGAGCGATGCGGTCGAGAGGACTTGAACCTCCACGGGGTTGCCCCCACTAGGCCCTCAACCTAGCGCGTCTGCCATTCCGCCACGACCGCATACAATGGAGCGTAGGGGATTTGAACCCCTGACCTCTTCGCTGCCAGCGAAGCGTTCTCCCCCTGAACTAACGCCCCATGATGGTGGAGTATACTGGGATCGAACCAGTGACCCCCACGCTGTCAACGTGGTGCTCTCCCGCTGAGCTAATACTCCACGTTCTTTGCCTAGCAGCGACCTACTCTTGCAGGGGCGCTGGCCCCAACTACCATCGGCGCTGGAGGGCTTAACTTCCGTGTTCGGGATGGGAACGGGTGTTTC